>JAGPGI010000341.1 GCA_018056045.1 Paracoccus sp. (in: a-proteobacteria) | reverse complement strand
CGCCCGCGCTATTACGTCACCACGCCCACCTGGATCGCCGGGATCGGGCGGCGGCTGCTTTCGACGCGCGCACTGGACTGGTTTGCGCGCCGCAGCTAGGCTAACCGGCGAAAGGCCCTGCCCATGCAAGACAAACCCCTGTTCTACCTGCTCGTGATCTGCTGCCTTGCGGTGGTGGTGATCCTTGCCACCGGCATTGGCGGCTTTGCCAAGGGCGGCGAATTCAACCGCAAGCACGGCAACCGCATGATGCGCTGGCGCATCATCGCGCAGGCCATCGCGATCGCGGTCTTCATGCTGTATCTGTGGGTCAGGGGCGGCTGATGGTCGTCCTGAACCGCATCTATACCCGCACAGGCGACAAGGGCGAAACCGCGCTGTCGGACGGCCAGCGTGTGCCCAAGCATTCCCTGCGGGTCGAGGCTTACGGCACCGTGGACGAGCTGAACGCCACGCTGGGCCTTGCTCGCCTGCATGCAAGCGGCGATCTGGCCGCGCAGATCGCGGTGATCCAGAACGATCTGTTCGACCTTGGCGCGGACTTGTCGCGCCCGCAGATGGATCGCGACGCCGACGCCCCCTATCCCGTCCTGCGCATCATCGAATCGCAGGTCCAGCGGCTGGAAACGGAAATCGACACGATGAATGCCGGCCTCAGCCCGCTGCGCAGCTTCATCCTGCCGGGCGGCAGCGCGCTTTCCGCGCATCTGCACCTGTGCCGGACCGTGGCGCGGCGGGCCGAGCGCGCCGCCGTCGCCCTTGCCGCGCATGAAGACGCAAATCCCGCAGCCCTCAAGTATCTGAACCGGCTGTCGGACTGGCTCTTCGTCGCCGGCCGCGTCGCCAATGACATGGGCGCACAGGATATCCTCTGGGTGCCCGGCGCCAGCCGTTAGCGTCAACATGACAGGATCGTTGCGTAACAGGGCGTAACCGACGATTTTTCCCTGTCATTACGGGGCATGGCCCGCTAACAAACCCCTCGAACAGGTGACGCAACCAAAGGGGAGAGGCCATGAAGGTTCTCGTGCCAGTGAAGCGCGTGATCGACTACAACGTGAAAGCCCGTGTGAAAGCCGACGGGTCCGGTGTCGATCTTGCGAATGTCAAAATGTCGATGAACCCGTTCGACGAAATCGCCGTCGAGGAGGCGATCCGTCTGAAAGAGGCCGGCAAGGCCGAGGAAGTCATCGCGGTTTCCATTGGTGTCAAGCAGGCCGCCGAGACGCTGCGCACCGCGCTGGCCATGGGCGCCGACCGCGCCATTCTGGTCGTCGCCACTGACGACGTGCATCAGGACGTCGAGCCGCTGGCCGTCGCCAAGATCCTTGCCGCCGTCGCCAAGGCCGAAGGGACCGAGCTGGTCATCGCCGGCAAGCAGGCGATCGACAATGACATGAACGCGACCGGCCAGATGCTGGCGGCGCTGCTGGGCTGGGGTCAGGCGACCTTCGCCAGCAAGGTCGAGATCGACGGCGGTGCCGCGAAGGTCACCCGCGAGGTCGATGGCGGTCTGCAGACGATCAGCGTCAAGCTGCCGGCGATCATCACCGCCGACCTGCGCCTCAATGAGCCGCGCTATGCGTCGCTGCCCAACATCATGAAGGCCAAGAAAAAGCCGCTGGATGAAAAGACGCCCGCCGATTACGGCGTCGATGCCAGCCCGCGCCTCGAAGTCGTCTCGACCCGCGAACCCGAGGGCCGCAAGGCCGGCATCAAGGTCGGCTCGGTCGATGAGCTGGTCGGCAAACTCAAAGAAGCGGGGGTGATCTGATGGCTGTTCTTCTGCTGGGTGAAGTCACCAATGGCGAGCTGAACCGCGACGCGACGGCCAAGGCCGTGGGCGCGGTGAAATCCCTGGGCGATGTGACCGTGCTTTGCGCCGGCGCCTCGGCCCAGGCTGCGGCGGCCGAGGCTGCCAAGATCGCCGGGGTCAGCAAGGTTCTGGTCGCCGAGAACGCGCTTTACGGCCACCGTCTGGCCGAGCCGACGGCGGCGCTGATCGTGTCGCTGGCCGGCGATTACAGCCACATCGCCGCCCCGGCGACGACGGATGCGAAAAACGTCATGCCCCGCGTCGCGGCCCTGCTGGATGCGATGGTGATCTCGGATGTTTCGGCCGTGATCGACGCCGACACGTTCGAGCGCCCGATCTATGCCGGCAACGCCATCCAGACGGTGAAATCGAAAGACGCCAAAAAGGTCTTCACCGTCCGCACCGCCAGCTTTGACGCGGCGGGCGAAGGCGGCGCGGCTGCGGTCGCGGATGCCGCCCCGGCCGCTGATCCGGGCCTCTCGGCCTGGGTCGCCGACGAGGTCGCCGAAAGCGACCGCCCCGAACTGACCTCGGCCAAGCGCGTGGTCTCGGGCGGGCGTGGTGTCGGCTCCAAGGAAAGCTTCGAGATCATCGAAAAGCTGGCCGACAAGCTCGGGGCCGCCGTCGGCGCCTCGCGCGCGGCGGTCGATTCGGGCTATGCGCCGAATGACTGGCAGGTCGGCCAGACCGGCAAGGTCGTGGCACCCGAGCTTTACGTCGCCGTCGGCATCTCGGGTGCGATCCAGCACCTTGCGGGGATGAAGGACAGCAAGGTCATCGTCGCCATCAACAAGGACGAAGAGGCCCCGATCTTCCAGATCGCCGATTACGGCCTGGTGGGCGATCTCTTCACCGTGCTGCCGGAATTGACCGAGAAGCTCTGAGCTTCTTTCATGTTCAAATATCCCGGGGGGACGCCGACGGCGCCCCCTCGGGGGGCACCGTCGGCGTGGGGGCAGAGCCCCCGCCCCACCCCGCCGCCCGGATAACGCCGCGGCCATTCGCCCCAGCCTCAGTTTCGCCCAGCCTCAATTTCACATTGAACCCGCCCCCGGCCTGCCCCTATCTTCACCGCAACCAAGCGGAGACGGATCATGGCAATTCAATCGGTGGGCGTCGTCGGCGCCGGGCAGATGGGCAATGGCATCGCGCATGTCTTTGCATTGGCGGGTTACGACGTGCTGATGACCGACATCTCGCGCGACGCACTGGATCAGGCGGTGGCTCTGATCGACCGCAATATCGAGCGTCAGGTCGGCCGCGGCAAGATTTCGGCCGAGGAAAAGGCCGCCGCCATGGCCCGCATCTCGACCACGATGCAGCTTGCCGATCTGGGCAAGACCGACCTGATCATCGAGGCCGCGACCGAGCGCGAGACCGTCAAGCAGGCCATCTTCGAGGACCTGCTGCCGCATCTGAAACCGACCACGATCCTGACCTCGAACACCTCGTCGATCTCGATCACGCGGCTGGCCAGCCGCACCGACCGGCCGGGCAAGTTCATGGGCTTCCACTTCATGAACCCGGTGCCGGTCATGCAGCTGGTCGAACTGATCCGCGGCATCGCCACCGATCAGGAAACCTATGAGACCATGCTGGGCGTCGTCGAAAAGATCGGCAAGACCGCTGCCAGCGCCGAGGATTTTCCTGCCTTTATCGTCAACCGCATCCTGATCCCGATGATCAACGAGGCGGTCTATACGCTTTACGAGGGCGTCGGCTCGGTCAGGTCCATTGACCAGTCGATGAAGCTGGGCGCGAACTGGCCCATGGGCCCGCTGGAGCTGGGCGATTTCATCGGTCTGGACACCTGCCTTGCGATCATGAACGTGCTTTATGACGGGCTCGCCGACAGCAAATACCG
>JAGPGI010000340.1 GCA_018056045.1 Paracoccus sp. (in: a-proteobacteria) | reverse complement strand
GCACCAGAATGATGCCCGGCGCCTGCCCGGGCGCGATGAAATTCCCCAACCGGCGCAGGACCGCCAGCACCGCGACGATGGTCAGCCAGTTGTCGCTGAACAGGGTCTGGCCGATGGTCAGGGTCTGCTCGGGCGCGTCATAGGCGCAAAGCCAGTCCGCCGGCCGCTCGGCCGAGGCGCGCATACGGCGCAGGAAATCGCCGGTGCTTGCACCGGTCCTCAGGTCAAGATCGGCGATTTCATGGGCTGCCAGCGTGACGTCCAGCCCGGCCCAATCCGGCCAGCCGGATGCGCGCGGCTCACGCGCGGCAAGGCATCGCCCAAGGTCATCGGGGGTGATGCGGCACTGAACGACAAGCGAGGCGGGTTCGGACATCGCCTCAGCCCCCGCGATCGAAGCGGGTCACCCAGCCGATGGTTTCCTCAAAGGCGTCAAGCGGGCGCGGGACCTTGATCAACTGCGTGGGCTTGTTCAGGTAATCCGTGAAAAGCCACGGACGCAGCGCCTTGCTGACGACGCGGTAGCTTGTCGGAACGCCCGAGATATTGCGGTCGCCAAGCTGCGGATAGCGGCCGGCGCGGATCACGACGCCGCCCTCATAGGGGTGCAGGATCGGCGCCTCCTCCGGCCCGGTCGCATGCAGTTCCTCGGAGATGGTGGCGAGCAACCCGGCCAGCCGGTCGGCGCCGCCGATCTCGTCGAGCATGGGCGTGCCCAGAATGGTCAGCCAGTTGATGCCCTGGATCTGGTTCAAGCCCCGCGCCGCCAGAGGAAAGGCGTTCATGTAGTCAAGCCCGGTAAAGCGGCTCAGCAGCGGCCAGGTCTCCTCGGGATAGCTTTGCTGCATCCCGATCTCATAGACCGGGGCCAGCCCGGCAGTGCCGTGCAGGGGCCGGGCCTGCTGGCACCAATGCGTCAGGCGCGCGATCAGATCGTCCGGGTCCTCCTTGGCCAGCATCGCGGGCATGGCCAGATGCAGAACCGAAAGATCGACCGGCAAGGCGCGTTTCGACTGCAGCAGCGCCGCCCCCTGCCAGCGTGGCGGCACCTGCGCGTCGCTGACATGCGGGCCGTAGATCTCGGTCTCGGGATCGACGCGCTCGACCTCGGCATATAGCAGCGCCGCCAGATCCTTGCCGGCAACCGGGCTCATCCGGCTGGCCATGTGTTTCTGGTAATGGGTGACATTGCGCGAGGCGGCCTGCGCAAAGCCCGCCAGCACATCGACCGCGCGGCGGCGCGTGGCGCGATCATGTCCGTCGCGCAGGTAGAGCTGCATCTGGAAACCGATGCGCAGCAGCGGCTGGCCGTTGCGGCGCGAGGCCACCACGAATTTGTCGAGGTTCTGGAAGTCGTTCTTTTCGTCCACAATCAACCTGCTCATTCTGGTTCAGCCCGCCGCACCGGCCACGACCACGCCGGTGCCGAACACGGCCGCGCCTGTTGCGGTGGCGGCGCCGGCGCCGCAGATCACCGTCGCCACGCATGCGACGACCGCCGCCGTGCCCACCACGACCAGCACACCGACCCCGATCGCCCCCCAGTTGATGTCCCATCCGGATTCGGTTTCCGGCTCGGGGACGGGCACGGGAACCGGCACCGGGACCGGCACGGGTTCAGGCGGAGGGGGCGGCGGCGGATCCCAGCAAAAGGCGCATTCGATGGCGATGTCGATCAGGTCATAGGGGATGCCCAGATCGTCCGCCGCCTGACTATAGGCGCCGCCCGGGCGCTGGTTGGCATTCGGCGTGTCGCCGGGAAACTTGACCTCGACGATCCGCGTGGGATTGCCCGCGCCATCGGTCGCCACGACATCGGGCCGGATGCCGCCCCGCGGGGTATAGGGATTGCTGGTCGGGCCGTCGCCGTTGCGGTTGCGGATCACGTCCCAGCCGTTTTCGCCCTTCTCCATCGAGACTTCGCGCCAATACGGGCTGTCGGATTTCGGATACTCGCCGTCGTAGAATTTTTCCTTGATCTTCTCGGACATGCAGCTTTGGAAATAGATCGCATTCTTGCATTCGCAGGCGATCTCGCACAGTTCCTTGAGCCAGTCCTCCATGTCCAGCGGCGGCTGCTGCTCGCCCCCGATCGAGACGGTATTGCCACGGTTGAGCAGCATCTTGTCGGTCAGGCGGCAGACCGGCTCGCCCTCGATAAAGACATCGGGGGACCATGACAGCCAGGTCGCGCGATCCTGATTGACGCCGGACTTGATGCCGCCGCCCTTGCCCGGCTCATCCCCGTAGGAGACCTCGAATTCCGACGGCTTGATCGCGCAGCTGTTGCCGCCATCGGCCACGACCGTGACCGAGCCTTTTGCCAGATCGCGCGAATAGGCGATGTTGACATAGGGCACGGGATAGCCGCCCTTGCCCGGCGTCAGGCAGATATCGGGCAGGGTCGAGCGCACGAAGCCCTCGGACCCCTTGTGGCACATCGACAACCCGTTGACATTGATGGTGATTGTCATCAGTTCAGCTCGATTGCCGCCCCGTCCATGGTGATCACCCCGTCGGCGATGACGGTGACGCTTTTGCCCTCGCAGCGAACGGTGCCGTCGTCACGCACAAGGATGCGCGCCTTGCCGGTGTCCAGCACCAGCGCCGCCTGCGCCACGTCATAGCGCGCGACCGCCAGAAGACGCCGCAGCGCCACGATTTCCGTGAGCGACAGCGGTGCGATGACCTCTTCGGCGTCGCGTGTCGCATTCAGATCAATCTTCATCACGATGGCACCCCCTTTTCTGGCCCCGTTTCCAGCCCCTGTTGCGGGTCATGCGATCCGTTCCCGCACGGATGCCGGCAGCCTTTGCGCCACTCATCTCGGGCCGAATTCGTCGATATAGGATTGCGGCAGATCCCCGGCCCAGCCACCGGTTTCGCCGGCCCAGTCATTGTCCATGAAATGTTCGAGCGATTTGTTCAACTGCGGGAAAAGCCCCTGCCAGAACGGATAGGACTTGTCCGGATAGCTCTTGAGATAGTCCTTGTAGCTCCAGAACAGATAGCCGGTATAGGGCGGCAGATAATGCAGGAACTCATTGGTGGTGAAGCGATTGCGTTCGCCATCCTTGCGGAACGGGCAGCGGCTGTAGAAATTGTTATACCAGTCGCGGATCTCCCAGCGGCAGTTATAGGTCCCGACGGTGCTTCCCGGCATCGAGAACCCCGCCTCGCCGCCGCCCATTTCGGCCGGCTGCAGATTGTCCTCTTCGGCGCGCGGAAACTGAAAGGTCAGCGTTTCCCATTCCACCAGGATCACCGAGGTCGCCACGACGCTGACCTTTGTTTTCGCATTGCGCAGATCCGCCAGTGAAAACGGTGTCCGGGTGGTGCGCGTCATATATTGCTTCTGCTCGCCCAGATTGTAGCAGCGCGTCCAGACGCTTTGATTGGCATAGCGGTCCAGAAAAGGCTGGCTGATCTTTTCCCTCAGCTCGTCCTCGTCCCTGATCTGGTCCAGATCCTCGCGCGTCTCTTCGGAATAGGTGTCGCTGACATCCTTCATCGAACGCGGAATGCTGATCCCCTTCGGCCCGATCGGCAGGCCCAGACCGCCGCCTTTCAGGACGCAATGTGCGGTCACCAGATTGTCCATGCCATGCATCAGGAAATGGAACTCGCAATCGTCAAGCGAGGCCGCGCCGCCCAGATACTGGATATGCCAGCTATTGGACGG
>JAGPGI010000339.1 GCA_018056045.1 Paracoccus sp. (in: a-proteobacteria) | reverse complement strand
CCTCTTCCTCGCGGCGCGATCCGTCCTTTTGCAGGACTTTTCGGGTATAGGCATGGGCAAAGACCGGCTCGATGCCGGAACTGACATTGCCGGCGTAAAGGCTGATCGTGCCGGTCGGCGCGATGCTAGTCAAAAGCGCGTTGCGGATGCCATGCTGGGCCACCGCCTGACGCACGTCATCATCCATCCGCGCCATGAAGCCCGAGGCAAGGAACCCTTCGCGGTCGTATAGCGGAAAGGTGCCCTTTTCCTGCGCAAGGTCGGCGCTGGCCAGATAGGCGGCGCGGGCGATCGCATGCATCCATGCGCGCGTCTGATCGACCGCGCCCTGCGCGCCGTAACGCAGGCCCAGCATGACCAGCGCATCCGCC
The DNA here is from genome assembly GCA_018056045.1 of Paracoccus sp. (in: a-proteobacteria). Classification (GTDB taxonomy): domain Bacteria; phylum Pseudomonadota; class Alphaproteobacteria; order Rhodobacterales; family Rhodobacteraceae; genus Paracoccus. The sequence continues at coordinate 3,324 of JAGPGI010000339.1, read as the reverse complement.
AGCCCGGTGACGCCCAGCCCGATGCGGCGCTTGGCCTGTGCTTCAAGCGCCTGCTGGGGCAGGGGAAAGCGCGAGGCGTCGACGACATTGTCCATCATGCGGACGGCGACGCGCACCAGATCGTCCAGCGCCGCCATGTCGAGGCGGGCGGCGGGGGTGAAGGGCGCCTCGACCAGCCGCGCAAGGTTCACGCTGCCCAGCAGGCAGGCACCATAGGGCGGCAAGGGCTGCTCGCCGCAGGGGTTGGTGGCGGCGATGGTCTCGGTATAGCTGAGGTTGTTCAGCTGGTTGATGCGGTCGATGAAGATCACGCCCGGCTCGGCATAATCATAGGTCGCGCGCATGATCCTGTTCCACAGATCGCGCGCGGGCAGGGTGTGAAGGACCCGGCCCTCGAATTGCAGATCCCACGCCGCGTCGTCCCGGACTGCCTGCATGAAGGCGTCCGTAACCAGCACCGACAGGTTGAACATGCGCAGCCTTGCACTGTCCTGTTTGGCCGCGATGAAGGCCTCGATATCGGGGTGGTCGCAGCGCATCGTGGCCATCATCGCGCCGCGCCGGGCGCCCGCCGACATGATGGTGCGGCACATCGCATCCCAGACATCCATGAACGAGAGCGGCCCCGAGGCATCGGCCGCGACCCCGTGGACCGGCGCGCCACGCGGGCGGATGGTGCTGAAATCGTAGCCGATGCCGCCGCCCTGCTGCATGGTCAGCGCGGCCTCTTTCAGGGACTGAAAGATGCCCTCCATGCTGTCGGGGATGGTGCCCATGACAAAGCAGTTGAACAGCGTCACCTCGCGCCCGGTGCCAGCGCCGGCAAGGATGCGGCCGGCGGGCAGGAATTTGAAATCCTCAAGCGCGGCGTAAAAGCGGTCCTCCCACAAGGCGGGGTCGGATTCGTGACGCGCAAGGTCGCGGGCGACGCGGCGCCAGCTGTCCTCGACCGACAGGTCGATGGGCGTGCCGTCAGCCTGTTTCAGCCGGTACTTGCTGTCCCAGATCTGTTCGGCAATGGGGGCGGCAAAACGGGTCATGGTGCATCCTTCGGCGTGGTCCGGGGGCCGAGGATAACAGATAATCACCCGATCCGCTGACGTGAAGTCCGCACCGCATGCCGGTCGCGGACCAGCAGGATCGCTGCCGCCAGAATGATCGCGATCTCGGCCAGAACGCTCCAATGCGTGAGAAAGCTCAGCACCCAATTCGAACGTGTCGCGGGCACGGTGACCAGCGTGACCAGACGGTCCGAAAACGGCCACAGCCACATGATGCCGCCATTCACCGTATCCAGCACCAGATGCATCATCACCGCGCCCAGAAAGGCTGCGGCAGGGGCCAGCCAGCGCCGGGCGGTGATCGCGATCAATGGCAGGACCAGCACAGCGATCCCGGCCCAGACCAGCGGGATATGCGGCCAGAAGCGGTGATGGTGGGTCTGGCCCTGATCGACCAGATAGAACCAGAGCATGTCGAAATCCGGCGCCACGCTGCCGATCAGGGCGGCGATCAACACCGCGCGGTCGTGGCTGCCCGAGGCGCGGCCGAACAGATAGCCCGAGAGCAGATGCGCAAGGATCATCGTCCGGTCACCCGCAGGTCATGCACAGATCATTGGCCGGTCAGCTCGTCGATGACATTCTGCCACAGCGCCGCCGGCTGGGCGCCGGTCACCACATGGCTGTCGGCGACGATGAAGGTCGGCGCCGCAGTGATGCCGCGTTCACGGGCGTGCAGTTCGCGGCGCTGGACCTCGTCGCGGTCGGCGTCCGAGGCCAGCAGGCGGCAGATCATCTCGCCTTGCATCCCGGCCTTTTCGCCGATGGCGACCAGAACGTCCGGGTTGGAAAGGTTCTGCCCCTCGCGCCAATAGGCCCGCATCAAACCCGACATGACCGGGGTCTGCACCCCTTCGAGCCCGGCCCAATGGAGCAGGCGATGGGCGTTGAGCGTATTCGGCACCCGCTCGATCAGCGAGGGGTTGATCCAGAGACCAAGGCGCTCGGAGGCCTCCATCACCGGTTTCATCGCCGCGATGATGCCGGCCTCATTGCCGAATTTCATCTTCATATAGGCGGTATAGGGCATCCCTGCGGGTGGCATCTGCGGGTCCAGCCGGAAGGGCTGCCAGGTGATGGCAAAGGGATGGCCGGGGCGGCTTTCCAACGCGCGGTCCAGTTCGGCCTTGCCGATCAGGCACCAGGGGCAGACCGGATCGGCGAAGATGTCGAGGCGGATCTGTCCGGTGGCGGCTGCGGTCATGGGCTGTCCTTTGTCGTCTCGTGCAGGGCCGGCTTGCGGAACTGGCCCGGATGGTCGCGGCATCATGTCATCCGTGCCGGGCGAGGTCGAGACCGGCGATGCGCGGCGGGAGGTGCCGGAAAAAAGAGGGGGCTTTGCGCCCCCGTCGCCTCTGGCGACTCCCCCGCAGGATATTTGGGCATGAAAGAAGGGGGGCAGGTCAGTGGGGGCGGCACATGAAAACGGCCCGCGACGGGGCGGGCCGTTTCCAAATTCCAGGTTCAGCAGATCAGAGCAGTTTCAGATCCGAAGCCGAAGCACGGCCGTCACGGCCGGACTGCAGCTCGTAGCCGATCTTCTGGTTGTCTTGCAGGCCGGTCAGGCCGGCGCGCTCGACCGCCGAGATATGGACGAAGACGTCCTTGCCGCCATCATCGGGCGCGATGAAGCCATAGCCTTTGGTGGCGTTGAACCATTTTACGATGCCGGTAGCCATAATACCGTCTCTCCTTCAAGTAATCCCGGGGCGAGATTGCGCCCGGGCCGTGCAGCCCTTTCCCGTCAAGTCCGGCTGCCCCGTGAAGGGAGGCGGTAGAAAGTCGTGCTCACGCGTTCGAGAAGATGAACGATTCCTTAAAAAAGGCAAGCGGCAAAGCGCCGCAAAGGTTGACGTAAGGTCAGCATTTGCGGCGTTTCGGCAAAATATTGCTGGTTTTTTCAGGCCTGCCGCAGATCGGGCGGCGTGGCCTCGGCGGTGAGGGCGGCGACCGCGGCGGCAAGCGGCAGGCTTTCACTGCCCTGCCTGTCGAGACGGCGGATCGAGACGCTATCCTCCTCGACCTCCTTCATGCCGATGGCCATGATCACTGGAACCTTGCCCACGGAATGCTCGCGGACCTTGTAGTTGATCTTTTCGTTGCGGGTGTCGGCCTCGGCACGGATGCCGGCGGCACGCAGCGTCGCGACGACCTGCTGGACGTAATCATCGGCGCCCGAGACGATCGAGGCGACCACGACCTGACGCGGCGCGAGCCAGAGCGGCATCTTGCCGGCATAGTTCTCGATCAGGATGCCGATGAA
>JAGPGI010000338.1 GCA_018056045.1 Paracoccus sp. (in: a-proteobacteria) | reverse complement strand
TCACCACCGCCAGCGAGGTCACGAGGATGCGCAGCCAGCGCAGCATCGGCAGCGCTTCCTCTGGCCCCGGTTCCACCTTATCATCCCGCGCCATGGCCGAAATCCTCATCACCATTCCCGAAGGTCTCTCCGACCGGCTTGATAAGGCGCTTGCGTCCGCCGCACCAGAGGAGGCGGCGCTGTCGCGCTCGCGCCTGACACGGCTGATCGCGGATGGCGCGGTGACCGGGCCCTCCGGTCGGGTGCGCGACGGCAAGGCCCGGGCCGAGCCGGGCGACTACAGAATCGCGGTCGGCGAGCCCGAGGCGCTGGACGCCCAGCCCGAAAACATCCCGCTGAACATCGCCTTTGAGGATGCCGACCTGATCGTGGTCGACAAGCCCGCCGGCATGGTCGTCCATCCCGCGCCCGGCGCCCCCTCGGGGACGCTGGTGAACGCGCTGCTCTGGCATTGCGCGGACAGCCTGTCGGGGATCGGCGGCGCGGCGCGGCCGGGGATCGTGCATCGCATCGACAAGGACACGTCCGGCCTGCTGGTGGTGGCGAAAACCGACCGCGCCCATCAGGGGCTGGCGCGGCAATTCGCCGATCACAGCGCCAGCCGCCGCTATCTGGCCATCGCACATGGCATGATCGACGCCGCCGACGCCCGGCTGCGCGGGTTGCCCGGCATCGCCTTTGAGCCGGGCGAGGTGCTGCGCATCACCACCATGCTGGGCCGCCACCCGACCGACCGCCAGCGTCAGGCGGTCAGCTTTGATCGCGGCCGCCATGCGGTGACGCGGGCCCGCGCGCTTGAGGCCTTTGGCACGCCCCCCGCCGCCATGCTGGTCGAATGCCGGCTGGAAACCGGCCGCACCCATCAAATTCGCGTGCACATGGCCCATGCCGGGCTGGGGCTGGTGGGCGATCCGGTCTATGGTGGGGCAAGGCGCGCCTCGGCCAAGGCTTTGGGGGCGGATCTGGCCGCTGCCATCGCCGGTTTTCCCCGTCAGGCGCTGCATGCGGCCGAGCTGGGCTTCGACCATCCGGTCAGCGGCGACAGGCTGAGCTTTACCAGCCCGCTGCCGCCCGATATGGCCGGGCTTCTGGACAGGCTGCGCGGGGCTTCCGGCACGGCGGAACTTGAAATACGCTGATAGCGTTCACAATTACCCGCTAAAACCGCGGGACAGGGAATTTTCAGATGGCAACTTATCAGAACCTTCCGGCGCCCAGCCCCGAACAGGGGCTGAACCGCTATCTTCAGGAAATCCGCAAGTTTCCCCTGCTGGAACCCGAAGAGGAATACATGCTGGCCAAGGCCTGGGTCGATCACGAGGACCCCGAGGCCGCGCAGCGGCTGGTGACCAGCCACCTGCGGCTGGCGGCGAAAATCGCCATGGGCTATCGCGGCTATGGCCTGCCGCAGGCCGAGGTCATCTCCGAGGCGAATGTCGGCCTGATGCAGGCGGTCAAGCGTTTCGACCCCGAAAAAGGCTTCCGGCTGGCCACTTATGCGATGTGGTGGATCCGCGCCTCGATCCAGGAATATATCCTGCGGTCGTGGTCCTTGGTGAAAATGGGCACGACCAGCGCGCAGAAAAAGCTGTTTTTCAACCTGCGCAAGGCCAAGTCCAAGCTGGGCGCGCTGGAAGAGGGCGATCTGCGCCCCGAAAACGTCGCCCTGATCGCCCATGACCTGAACGTCACCGAACAGGAAGTCATCGACATGAACCGCCGCCTGTCGGGGGGCGATGCCTCGCTGAACGCAACGGTGGGGTCGGGCGACGGCGAATCGACGGCGCAATGGCAGGACTGGCTGGAGGACGAGGACGCCAATCAGGCCGAAGCCTTCGCCGAGGCCGACGAGATGTCGGCGCGTCGTGAAATGCTGATTTCCGCCATGGATGTGCTGAACGACCGCGAAAAGGACATCCTGATGGAGCGGCGGTTGCGCGACGACCCGATGACGCTGGAGGATCTGTCGGCGCGCTACGACGTCTCGCGCGAGCGGATCCGCCAGATCGAGGTGCGCGCCTTTGAAAAGCTGCAAAAGCGCATCCGGGAACTGGCGCGGGATCGCGGCATGACCGTCCCCGAGGAAGCCTGAGACACCCAAGTCCCCCGGCCCGGCCATTGCAACATGCCCGGGCCGCGCCGGACACGCATGTGGCGTGCTGTTCTTGTCGCAAACAATTATGCGGCGATCTCGCGCCTTGTCCCATGGCAAGCGAGACGAATTTTCCCCCTGCGCGCTGCCGGACGCTCTGGCGCAGCGGTGGTTTTTTCGTGACAAGGGGCAAAGTTGACCGTCGCCTCGCTTGGCTTAAGGTCGGGATAAGGCAGCAGGAACCGGTGGCGCAAGCATGACGGCGCTGAACCAATATCAACGGCTCGAGGCCGCAGGCATCTGGCGCGAAACGCCGCTGGCGCAGGCCCGCGACGTCATCGTGTCCTTTGGCGATGCGACGCTGGTTCTGACCGACCCCCGCTCCGAGGTGCCGCTGGCGCATTGGTCCCTGCCCGCCGTCACCCGGATCAATCCCGGCAAGACGCCGGCGCGCTATGCCCCCGGCGGTGTCGATGCCGATGAGGAACTTGAGATCGAGGACGATCTGATGATCGCCGCGATCGCCAAGCTGCATCGCGTCATCGAGGCCCGCAAACCCCATCCTGGCCGTCTGCGCGGCGGGCTGATGCTGGGGGCGGCGGCGGTCATGGCGGCGCTGGCCGTCTTCTGGGTGCCTCCGGCGCTGGTTCGGCACGCCGCCGATGTCGCGCCCCCCGCCCAGCGCGCCGAGATCGGCCGCATGATCCTAAGCGAGATCGCCAAGACCACCGGCAGCCCCTGCTCGCGCCCGGCGGGCGACATGGTGCGCAAGAAGCTGGCGCAGCGGCTGATCGGGCCAGATGCGCAGATCGAGATCGTGCCCGCCACCCTGCGCGGCGCGCTGCAACTGCCCGGCGAGGTCATCGTGATCGGCGAGGACCTGATCGCGGGACAGGTCACCCCCGAAGTCGCCGCCGGCCATATCCTTGCCGCGCAGGCCGCAGCGGTAAAAGAATCGCCTTTGCTGGGCGCACTGCGCCATACGGGACCGCGCGCCACCTTTCACCTGCTGACAAACGGCACGCTGCCGGCATCGTCCTTGACCGGCTACGGGGAAAAGCTGCTGGCCGCGCCCGTGCCGCGCCCCGATGACGACGCGCTTTTGGATTACTTCGCCCGCGCGGGCATCTCCAGCGAACCCTATGCCCGCTCGCTTGATCCGACGGGCGAGGCAACGCTGGGCCTGATCGAAGCTGATCCGTTTCGAACCACGGAACCCCGCGCGGTGCTGAGCGACCGCGAATGGGTGGCGCTGCAGGAAATCTGCGACCAGTAACAGCCGGCGCCCGGCCAAGGCACATGCCACAACAAACAGCCGCGATGCTTCTCATGCAAACCCGAACGCCAATCGGGATACGGGGCCGGGCCATGGCCGAGCCAGCCGTCGCGATGGTGCCTCCTCAGCGCGGATAGGCATCCTTGAACCCGGCGCGGCGAATGCCATCCATTGCCTTGACGATGGATTGGCGGTCATTGAACGGCCCGGCCATGATGAACTGCACCGCGCGCGCGCCGACCTTGTCCTTGCCTCGCAACACCGGATAGCCCATGGCAGCGATGGCCTGCGCCGCGCGATCCGCGTTCGCGGCATCGGCATAGGTTCCGACCTGAACATACCG
>JAGPGI010000337.1 GCA_018056045.1 Paracoccus sp. (in: a-proteobacteria) | reverse complement strand
GCCGCAAAAGCGTGGCCCAGATGCAAGGGGCCGGTTGGCGAGGGGGCGAACCGCGTCCGGTTCAAATCTGCCCCGCAAGCCATTGGCTGAAATCGGCTTTCGCACGATCCGTATAGGCGGGATAGCGGTCCTTGCGGCCCCTGCGACCGCCGCGCATTTCGTCCAGCGGCGGATACAGGCCAAAGTTCACGTTCATCGGCTGGAAGGTTTTCGCATCCGCACCGCCGGTGATGTGATTGACCAGCGCCCCCATCGAGGTGGTGACGGGAGGCGGCGCCAGATCCCGGCCTAGAACCTCGGCTGTCGCCATTCGTCCGGCCAGCAGGCCCATTGCTGCGCTTTCGACATAGCCCTCAACGCCTGTGACCTGACCGGCGAAGCGCAGATTGGGACGGCTGCGCAGTCGCAGCCGGTCGTCAATCAATCGCGGAGAGTTCAGGAAAGTGTTGCGATGAATGCCGCCAAGCCGTGCGAAACTGGCGTTCTGCAATCCGGGAATGCGCCTGAAAACATCGGTTTGCGCGCCATATTTCATCTTGGTCTGGAAGCCGACGATATTGTAGAGTGTGCCCAGCGCATTATCCCGGCGAAGCTGGACAACGGCATAGGGCTTTTCGGTCGGGTTATGGCTGTTCGTCAGGCCGACAGGCTTCATCGGGCCATGGCGCAGGGTTTCGCGGCCACGTTCGGCCATGACCTCGATCGGCAGGCAGCCGTCGAAATATCCCGCTGTCTCGCCCTCGTGGAACTCGGTCTTGTCGGCGGCCAGAAGCGCGTCGATAAAGCCCTCGTAATCGGCACGGGTCATCGGGCAATTGATATAGGCGGTGCGCTCTTCCTCGGTTTCGCCCTTGTCGTAGCGGCTTTGCAACCAGCAGATCGACATGTCGATGCTGTCGGCATGAACGATGGGGGCGATGGCGTCGAAAAACGCCAGTGAGCCTTCTCCGGTCGCCGACAGGATTGACCGGCCCAAAGCTTCCGAGGTCAGCGGCCCCGTCGCCACGATCCAGCGCCCATCCGTTGGCAGCTCGCGGATTTCACCGGGGGCGAAGCTGATCAGCGGATTGTTTCGCAGCGCCTGTGTCACCGCCTGTGAAAAGGCATCGCGGTCGACGGCCAGTGCGCCGCCCGCAGGCAGTCGGTGGCGGTCGGCCATGGCCATGATCAGGCCGTCCGCTGCCCGCATTTCCCAATGCAATTGCCCGACCGCGTTCATCTGGTCGTCATCCGAGCGGAAGCTGTTCGAGCAGACCATCTCGGCGCAATCGCCGGTGCGGTGGGCGAAGGTTTCGACCTCGGGGCGCATTTCATGCAGCACCACCGGCACGCCTGCGCGGGCGATCTGCCAGGCGGCCTCCGAGCCGGCAAGGCCCGCGCCGATGATATGGATCGTCTCGGTCATGTCCTGATCCTGTCCGTTTCGAGGGCGAGGGGATAGCAATGGCGGGCCGGCGCGGCAAGCCATAGGTTGCCGAAAAGGAAACGGGCGGCACCCGCTGGGGATGCCGCCCGTCCTGTTCCCTGGCGCATGCCTGGCGGCCGATTATTCGGCGGTGGCCTCGGCTGCAGCCTCTTCGTTATCGGCCGAACGCAGGCCCGAGGGCGCGGCGATATTGGCGATGACGAAGTTGCGGTCGATGGTCGGCTTGACGCCGGCCGGCAGCGTGATGTCGTTGATGTGGATCGAATCGCCGATCTCACGGCCGGTCAGGTCGACGGTGATGTGATCGGGGATCTCCGACGCGGTCACCATCAGTTCGACCTCGGGGCGGACGACGACCAGAGTGCCGCCACGCTTCAGGCCGGGGGCCTTTTCGTGGTTTTCGAAGGTGACATGGATGAACAGGTTCACGCGGGTGTTGCGGTGCAGGCGCATGAAGTCGATATGCGTCGGCAGGTCCTTCACCACGTCGCGCTGAACGCCGCGGCAGACGACGCGCACGTCATCCTGACCGTCGACCTTCAGGTTCCACAGCGTGGACATGAAGCGACCGGCGCGCAGCTTGGTCAGAAGCGAGTTGAACTCGATCTGAATCGGCGAGGGCTCTTTGCCGTCGCCATAGACGATGCCGGGCACCTTGCCTTCGCGGCGAGCTTGGCGGGCGGCCCCCTTGCCTGTCCCCGCGCGTGCCTCAGCCACCAGATCCGGGATCTCTTTGGCCATTTTGGTAATCCTTTGTTAACGATTAGCGGCCATCCTCCAAGGGTGCATGGCCGAAGCCGGGCCTATAGCGCGCAGATGACGTAATGTGAAGCCGGAAAAGGTCGAATTGCGGGCGAAAAATGCTTGCGGCGACCGGGGAGGGGTCACTAACCCTTACAGCGTGGGATGAGGGAAGTTGTTTTGGGTCGTATCTATTCGCTGGACTATCTGAAGCTTGTTCTGGCCGTTCTGGTTGCCTTTGGCCATACCTCCTGGCTGCAAAGCCACCCGACTCCATTGGCCGCGATGCTTGGCAACGGGCTGATGCGGACCATCGTGCCGCTGTTCTGCATCGTCTCGGGCTATTTCTTTTACAGGGCGGTGGCGCGCGGCGACGGCATGAAATGGCTCAGGCGGGTGCTGGTCCTGTATCTGGTCTGGATGGCGGTCTATCTGCCGTTCTGGCTGGGTCAGGTGCATGGCCTGCTGTCGCTGATCAAGACATTGGTCTTTGGCTATTTTCACCTGTGGTTCATGGCCGGAATCCTGCTTGCGGGCTTTGTCATCCTGTTTCTGCGCCGGCTGATGCATGTCGTGGCCTTCCGGGCCGAGATCCCGGTGCTGATCGCTGCGGCGGCGATCTGCGCGGTGATCGGCGTGACCTTGCAATACCTGCACCTTTACGGGAACGGCGCAATTGGCGTGCGCAAGTTCTCGAACGGGCTGTTCATGTGCTTTCCCTATGTCACCATCGGCTATCTTTACGCGCGGCAGGTGGCGATCGGCGGCATGGCGATGCTGCCGTCGCGCCGGGCGGTGCTGTCGGTCGCGCTGATCGGCGCGGTTTTGCTGATGATCGAGGCCCGGAACGTGCAGATACACTGGGGCAACGATGCGATGCTGGATGTTCCGCTGAGCGCCTATCTGGCGGCGCCGGCGCTGTTTCTGGCAACGCTGGGCACCGAGATGCCGCCGCCGGGGCTACGTCTCGATCCGATCTCGGCCGCGATCTATTTCATGCATGTGCTGGGGCTGATCCTTGCCGCATGGCTGGGGATCCACCATCTGGCCGGAATGATGTTCTGCGCCGTGGGCCTGCCGACGCTGCTCGCGCTGGGGCTGGGGCGGCTGGGGGTGCCGGGTTTTGCCAAGGACGCGCCACCGCGCGGCCCGGGCAGCCGGCGCGAGGAGAAACGCGCCGACGTCTGACACTTGCCCGGCCTGAACCCCGCCCGGCCTGCATGCCGCTCAGGCCCTGTCGTCAGGCGTAGGGTTCAAGAAAGTCCTTGGGGATCAGAAGATTGTGGCGGCCAAGGTCGTGGACGCTGCGTTCGCCGCAAAGCGCCATGGTCACGTCCAGTTCCTTGTGGATGATCTCCAGCGCCTTGGTGACGCCGGCCTCGCCCATCGCGCCCAGCCCATAGATGAAGGCGCGCCCGATCATGGTGCCATGCGCCCCCATGGCCAGTGCCTTCAGCACGTCCTGACCCGAGCGGATGCCGCTGTCGAGATGGATCTCGGTCCGGTCGCCAACCGCCGCCACGATCTCGGGCAGCATGCGGATCGAGCTGACGGCACCGTCAAGC
>JAGPGI010000336.1 GCA_018056045.1 Paracoccus sp. (in: a-proteobacteria) | reverse complement strand
ACCGGTCCTGCCACTGGTGCAGCACATCGGGATGGGCCTGAAAAATGCTGACGCAATGCATCAACAGATCGCCGAAATCGACGGCGTTCAGTTCCAGAAGCCGGCGCTGATAGGCCGCGTAAAGCCGCCCGCCCCAGCCGTCAAAGGCGCGCTCCTCGCCCTTGGGCAGGCGCGCGGGCGTCAGGCAGCGGTTCTTCCAGGCGTCGATCAGATGCGCAAGCTGACGCGCAGGCCAGCGCTTTTCGTCCAGATTTTCGGCCACGATCAGCTGTTTCATCAGCCGGATCTGGTCGTCCGTGTCCAGAATGGTGAAGCTGGGTTTCAGGTGCAGATCCCCGTCGCCGACCAGTTCGGCATGGCGGCGCAGGATCTTGACGCTGATCGAATGGAACGTGCCCAGCCACGGCATGCCCTCGACCGCCTCGCCCATCAGGCGGCCGATGCGGTCCTTCATCTCGCGCGCGGCCTTGTTGGTGAAGGTCACGGCGAGGATTTGCCCCGGCCGCGCGCGGCCCAGCGTGATCAGATGCGCAATCCGCGTGGTCAGCGCCCGGGTCTTGCCGGTGCCCGCACCCGCCAGCAGCAGGACGGGGCCGTCCAGCACCTCGACCGCGGCACGCTGCGCGGGGTTCAGCCCGTCCAGATAGGGCGTCGCCCGCGCGCCCATGGCGCGCTGAGACAGCGGCACGGGGGCGGCGGCAGCCTGAAATGCGTCGGATTCGTCGAAATCGCTCATACCGGGAACATAGCCGGTGCCGGCGTTTGGGAAAAGCCCATGTTCACGCCTTGTTCACATCACGCCCGCAGGCCCGCGAAAATTGACGGGTCAAGGCTGGCCTGCGCGAAGGTCGGGCCGTCGGTCAGCACGCTGACGGCATCGTGCGAATGCAGCGATTCCTGATGGCTGGCAACGACGCGGAAATCGCCGACGCGCGGCTCGGCCATCAACTGCTGGGCAAAGGCGCGCACGGCATCCTCGACAAAGATCGGGTTCGCGGCGTTCAGCTCGGCGAAGGCCTGCTCGTCCTCGCGCTTGACCATGACCTGGGTTTCGGTGGCAACGGCGCGGCGGCACAGCTCGATTGCGTCTTCGAACCACAGCGTATCGCCCTGAGTCACCATGGAAATCCGCGCGACCGAGCGCTGCGAATGCGGCGTCGCCAATTGCCCGCGCATCTGGCGGGCATGTTCGGACAGCTCCAGCGAACAGGGACAGGTCGAGCTGTAGACATAATCCACATGCATGATCCGCAGCCGCTGCCCGGCACGTTCCACCAGTTCCAGCGCGATGTCGTAATATTGCCAGCCAGTCAGGCCCGAGCGCAGCGATTCCACCCGCATCGGATAGGAAAGCCGCATCTGGATGCGCGCATCCAGACTGTCGAGGTCGGATTTATAGTCGTCCAGCGCCGCCTCAAGCACGCCCATGGAAAACCGCTTTTCGGCATGGGCGTAAAAGCTGCGCATGATGCGGCTCATATTGATGCCCTTGCGGTCGGCCTCAAGGCTGACGGTGCCGGTGACGCTGGTTTCCAGAGTGATCTCGCCGCCTTCGCGGGTCTGATAGCGGATCGGCAGGCGGAAATTCGAAATGCCGACATGCTGGATCGGCGCACGGGCGCCGACGATCAGACTGGCCGGGCCGTTCTGCAGATCGGGCAAGCCGGCCTTATAGGCGTCATCGACACGGAAATCGGCCGGATATTCGCGCGACAGCGCCGGATAGGCGCGCTGGGTGGCGATGGGGCGGGACTCGGTCATTCGGCGTCCTCCTCTTGGCAGGTCGAGGTCCATATCTGGGGACTGGCCCGCGAAAAGCAAAGGGGCGCCCGGCAGGAACCGGGCCGCCCGGGGCGTCAGGCGATGGCCTGACGGAAATCGGCGATCAGATCGCCCGGATGCTCGATCCCGATCGACAGCCGCAACAGGCCCGGCGTAATGCCAAGCCCGGCGCGGACCTCCTCGGACAGGCGCTGATGGGTGGTCGTCGCCGGATGGGTGACGATGGATTTCGCGTCGCCAAGGTTGTTCGAAATCTGAAAGATCCGCATCTTGTTCATCGCGGCAAAGGCTGCGTCCTTGCTGCCCAGATCGACCGCGACCATGGTGCCGCCCGCGCCGCCCATCTGGCGCATGGCAAGGTCGTATTGCGGATGGCTGGCAAGGCCCGGATAGATGACGCGGGCGAGCTTGCTGTCGCCTTCCAGCGCAGAGGCCAGTTCCAGCGCGCCCTGGGTCTGGGCACGCACGCGCAAATCCAGAGTGTTCAGCCCACTCAGCATCAGCCATGCGTTAAACGGGCTGATCGCGCCGCCGGTATGTTTCAGGTAAGGCTCGGCCACCTCGCGCACGAACTGGCGGGTGCCGCAGATCACGCCGCCCAGACAGCGCCCCGCGCCGTCGATATGCTTGGTCGCCGAATAGACCACGACATCAGCGCCCTGTTCGATGGCGCGGGAATAGACCGGGGTCGTGAAGACATTGTCCACCACGACCAGCGCGCCGACGGCATGGGCCAGTTTCGCCACGGCCTCGATATCGACGATTTCCAGCGTCGGGTTCGACATGGTTTCAAAGAACACGGCCTTGGTGTCAGGGCGGATCGCCGCCTGCCACTGGTCCAGATCGGTGCCGTCGACATAGGAAACCTGAACCCCGAAACGCGCCAGAACGTCCAGAACGTAAAGGCAGGAGCCGAAAAGCGCCTTGGCCGACACGATGTGATCGCCGGGCTTCAGGAAACACATCAGCGCGCCATTGACGGCCGCCATGCCGCTGGCGGTGGCGAATGCGTCCTCGGCCCCTTCCAGATCGGCGATGCGATCCTCGAACATGCGCGAGGTCGGGTTGCCGTATCGGGCATAGATGAATTCGTCGGGACCGGACTGGATAAAGCGGGCCTCGGCCTGTTCGGCGCTGTCATAGGAAAAACCCTGCGTCATGAACAGCGCCTCGGCCATCTCGCCATACTGGCTGCGGCGGATACCGTGATGGACGGCGCGGGTGCGCGGATGCAGGTTTTTCGTGGACATGGGCGGGCCTCCTGGCGTCAGAAGGTCCGGTTACTCTGGCCCGGACCGTGACGCAAGCTTTACGCCCCTATTCGCCGTCGCGCGGCTGGGCGTAGCGTTCGAAAAGCTTCGAATTGGCGATAAAGAAGCCGATCATGATCGCCGTCAGGCCGAAGGTCTTGAAGTTGACCCATGCGGTTTCGGACATGGTCCGCCAGACGATTTCATTGGCGATGGCAAGGCCCAGAAACAGCAGCGTCATGCGGACGGTCAGGATGCGCCAGCCCTCGGGCTGCATGGGCAGGGCCTCGGACATGACCAGTTCCAGCCAGTTGCGGCGGCGGATCAGGCTGAATGCCAGAAGCGCGGCAAAGATCAGATAGATGATCGTCGGCTTCATCTTGAAAAAGCGCGGATCATTGAGCCAGACCGATAGCCCGCCAAAGACCACGACCAGAACCAGCGTGGCGATCTGCATGGGGGCCAGCCTGCCGGTCAATCGCCACAAGGCCAGCGTGCTTGCGACCAGCACCGGGATGAAAACCAGCGTGGCGACGATAAAGCCGGAATATTCGGTGCCGGCGATGGTCAGGGTCTTGTCGCGCAATCGCATGAACACGACAAAGAACAGGATCAGCGGCCCGAATTCCAGCCCGGCCTTGAGCCAGGGATTGATCTTGCGGGTCTCGGTCATCGGGGCCTCCGGCAGTGTTCATGCAAGCATC
>JAGPGI010000039.1 GCA_018056045.1 Paracoccus sp. (in: a-proteobacteria) | reverse complement strand
TTGATCCATGGTGCGGCGCAGGATGTCAAGCTCGTGCTCCATCGCCGAGAAGGACAGCGGAGCGACGAAAATCCCGGCATTCTCGGCATCGGGATCGGTCAGGGTGATGCGCAAGACCCCCTCGCCCAGATCCTCGGCCAGCAGCCGCAGGTTCCGCCCGCCCGCCGATTCGCTCAGCTCGAGCCGCGGCTCGCTGCCCAGTTCGGCAAGCCGGGCCGCAGAATCGGGCAGGCGCATCGACAGCCATGCGCTGAGGCGCTGCCAATCCCCGTCGCCCGGCAGGGCATGGAGCAGGGCGCGCGCCGGCGCGGTCGCATCAATCAGCACCCGGTCATGAAACAGGAAGGCGATCGGTTCGATGTCGCTGTCGAGGCGGGCTGTCGAGGCAACCCATCCCCGGCGCCGGTCAATTGCCCAGATTGCCGCCAACGCCAGCATGACCGCCACCGCCGCTGCCGAGAATGCGATGAAAAACTGTCCGACCATCGCCCGCACCCGAAATAAAATCACCCACGGATACAACTATAGCGATATTATCAAGAAGTAGTTAACGTAATGAGAGCATCAGTCGTGAATTTCCGGATTAGGGCCCAAAGCGCCACGGTCGCTGGCCGCGATCCGGGTTAACGGCCATGTCACGGCGATCTCGGCGCCGCCTCCAGCGCCATTCCCGAAATTCAGCCGCGCGCCCGATCCCTGCAGCAGCGCCTTGGCGATGAACAGGCCCAGACCCATGCCCTCATAGCTGCGGCCATCCTCGGCGCGGGGGCGGGTGGTCAGGAAGGGATTGCCGATGCGCGGCAAAAGCGCCGGCGGAAAGCCCGGCCCGTCATCCGAGATCAGGATGCGCAGATCGCGCCGGTCGCGGCTGGCCCGGATCAGCACCCGGCTGCCGGCGAAATCGACGGCGTTCTGGATCAGGTTGCGCAAGCCGTGGATGACCGCCGCGTCGCGCCGGATGACCGGCATGTCCCCGGCCGCCTCGATGACGATTTTGGCGCCGCGCCCGCGATGGGGGGCGGCCGCCTCGGCGAGCACCTCGGCCAAGGGCGCCGAGCGGATCAGCAAATCGTCGCGCCCGGATGCCCCCATCGAGCGCATGATGTCGCGGCAACGATCCGCGGACTGGCGCAGGATGGCGGCATCCTCGGCCAGATCCTCGCGGTCGGGCAGGGCCTCGGCCAGCTCGTCGGCCAGCTCGGCGCTGACCAGCTTGATCGTGGCAAGGGGCGTGCCCAGCTCATGCGCGGCGGCGGCGACGACCCCACCCAGATGCTGCAGCCGCTGCTCGCGCTCGAGCGCCATGCGCGCGGCGAAAAGCGCGTCCGAACTGGCGCTGATCTCGGCCGCGACCCGCCGCGCAAAGGCGGCGAAAAAGGCGGCGCCAATGACAATGGCGAACCAGTGCCCGACCAGAAGCGGCTGCTGAAGCGGCATTGGCGCCCCGGCGCCGAAGCTGAGCGGCTGGGCGAATACGCCGGTCAGCGTCACCATCAGCACGGTGGCGATGGCCAGCGCCAGAACCTGCCGGCCGGGCAGGGCGGTGGCGGCAATGGTCACCGGCACCAGCAGCAGCAGCGCGAATGGATTGGTCAGCCCCCCGGTCAGCGCCAGCAGGATCGCCACCTGCACCAGATCGAAGCCCAGTTGCAACGCCGCCTCATCGGCCGAGATCCGGCGGCCCGGTCGGACCATCAGCATCGTATTCAGCGCCGCCGCCAGCGCGATCACCACCAGAACCGGGGCCAGCGCGAATTCGGCACCGATCAGCAGTGCCGCGCAGACCGCCGCAAGCTGGCCGGCGATCGCCACCCAGCGCAGCAGGACCAGCGTGTCCAGACGGATCGGCTCGGGTCCGGGCTGGCCGGGCAGCAGATCGATGCGGCGGGACACGAGTCCAAAGGGCATGGGGCGGCCTTGATGCAAGCAGGGGCGTGCTGGCATTGATACCCGGCAACGGATGAGCGATCAATGAACCCTGACGGAACGGAGCATGCATATGAATATGGACAGGCGCATCCTGATGCTGGGCGGTGCGGCGGCGGGGCTGGTGCTGGTCACCGGATCGCTCTGGCTGTCGCGCGGCAAGGACGACCCCTATGCCGGTTGCCGCAAAAGCGCCATGGCGGGGGGATTTGACCAGCTTGGCGGGCCCTTTACCCTGACCGACCAGACCGGCGCGCGGGTCAGCTCGGAACAGGTCTTCGCCAAGCCGGCGCTGCTTTACTTCGGCTATACCTATTGCCCGGATGTCTGCCCGCTGGACAGCGCCCGCAACGCCGAGGCCGTGGCCATCCTGCAGGAACGCGGGATCGAGGTGACGCCGGTCTTCATCTCGGTCGATCCCAGGCGCGATACGCCCGAGGTGCTGCGCGGTTTTGTCGAAACCATGCATGAGCGCATGATCGGCCTGACCGGCACCCCCGAGGAAATCGACGCCGTGTCGAAATCATGGCGCAATTTCTATCGGCTGAACGATCAGGACGACCCCGAGAATTATCTGGTCGACCATATGACCAATACCTATCTGGTCATGCCCAGCGCCGGCACGGTGGAATTCTTTGGCCGCGACGTGCCGCCGGTGGAACTCGCCGACCGCACCGCCTGTTTCATCAACGCGACAAGCTAGCCGGATTTGACCACAGAGCCGAATGGACCTATGGACCTATGAGCTTTCGGAAGGTGCGCGCATATGGCCGACGACTACGATATCGGACCCGATCCCAGCCTGCTGCTTGTCGATGACGACGAGATATTCCTGAACCGGCTGGCCCGGGCGATGGAAAAGCGCGGCTTTCAGGTGACGCGGGCGCTGTCTGTCGCCGAGGCCCGCAGCGCGCTGCAAGTCCATGCCCCAGCCTATGCCGTGGTCGATCTGCGGCTTGAGGACGGCAACGGGCTGGATGTCGTCGAGGCGCTGCGCGAGGCGCGCGCGAATGCCCGCATCGTGGTGCTGACCGGCTATGGCGCCATCGCCACCGCCGTGGCGGCGATCAAGATGGGCGCGACCGATTATCTGGCCAAACCCGCCGATGCCGATGACGTCATGCATGCGCTGCTGTCACATGGTGAAACCCTGCCGCCGCCCCCCGAGGCGCCGATGTCGGCCGACCGCGTGCGCTGGGAACATATCCAGCGCGTTTATGAGCAATGCGACCGCAATGTCAGCGAAACCGCCCGCCGCCTGCATATGCATCGCCGCACCTTGCAGCGGATTTTGGCCAAAAGAAGCCCCAGATAATACCCTGTCCAGAAAGATCATTGATTTCTATTCCTGATTCAAAATATTGGCATATACTTGATATACAATCTGCCAACCCAGGAAGAAAAATAAGATGAACATCGATCTGGACGACATGTCACTGAAAGAGCTGCGGGATCTCCGCAACAAGCTTGATCGCGCCATCTCCACATTCGAGGATCGCCGCAAACGGGAGGCTTTGACAGCGGCCGAGAATGCGGCACGCGAATTCGGGTTCAACCTTGCCGATCTGACCGTTGCCAAGGCGACGCGCGGCAAGGTCGCCCCCAAATATGCAAATCCGCAGGATCCCGAGCAGACCTGGACCGGGCGTGGCCGCAAGCCGCGCTGGGTGCAAGAAGCTCTGGATGCAGGAAAAAATCTGGAAAGCCTGGAAATCTGATCCGGCCTGAATCGAAACCCCGCGATATTCGCGCGGGGTTTCCCTTTTCCGTCACTTTTCCAGTTGGTCAATTTTGACAATTAGCTGGTCAAAACGGGCCAAATAGTCAGCCCGTGTTTCCCGGGGCGGGCGCAGGCGTATCTCCAGCCCCTGCAGCAATTCGTCTTTTGGCACCGGAAACAGGCGATCCGCCTCGGCGCGGGAAAATCCGGCGATCTGGATTGCCTCAAGCCATGCCGAAACCCGGTCGGCCTGCTTGATCGCGCGCTTGATCGCCAGCGGCAATTGCGCCGGCAGGCCAAAGCGGCGGTGGATGGCCGCCGTCAGCCGCGTGTCCATCTCGCCATATTCGCCGCCCAGCGCCGCCTTGACCGGCGAAATCATGTCGCCAATGACATATTCGGGCGCGTCATGCAAAAGCGCCGCCAGCCGCCAGCGCGGATCCTGGCCATGCTCGCCCCGCACAAAGATCTCTTCGACCAGCAGCGAATGCTCGGCCACGCTATAGGCCCAGTCACCATGGGTCTGGCCGTTCCAGCGCGCCACGAAGGCAAGGCCATGGGCAATGTCGGAAATCTCGATATCCATGGGCGTCGGATCCAGCAGGTCCAGCCTGCGCCCCGACAGCATCCTTTGCCATGCCCGTTTCGGCCGCGTCGCCATGCACCATTCTCCTGCCCTGTGCGGGACCCTAGCCGCATCGCCGGCGCCCCGCCAGAGAATCGCCGGCACCGACATGCGAAAGGCCCGCAGGTCGGCGAACCCACGGACCTCACGACAATGTGAAATTCTCAGGACAGCGGCTGGTTGGCTGGCCGTTCGCCCGATTGCATCCGCCGCGCGATTTCCTGCCGATACAGCGCCACGAAATCGATCGGGTCCATGTTGAAGGGCGGGAAGCCGCCGTCGCGGGTCATGTCCGACACGATGCGCCGCACATAGGGGAACATCATGCGCGGGCATTCGATCATCAGGAACGGGTGCATCTGATCCTCGGGCACGCCCTCGATATGGAAGATGCCGCCGTAATCCAGCTCGCACAGGAACAGCGGCGCCTTGTCCTTGGCGTTGACCGACTGCACGCGGAACTTGGTGATGACCTCGTATTGGTGCTCGGTCGGACGCTTGCGGGCATCCAGACTGACCTGCACGCTGATTTCAGGCTGGACCTCGCCCGAGGGCAGGCCCTTTTGCGCCACCGCGTTCTCGAATGACAGATCGCGCGTGTATTGCGTCAGGATCTGCAGCCGCACGCCGGCCTGTTCGGTTTTCGGCACCTCGGGGGCGCCGTTGCTGGTCTCGTCGGTCATCGAATTCTCCTCGGAACTGCGCGGGTTCTAGCATTCCCGCGCCGCGCGCTCAATGCTGCGTCCAGCCGGAATTGCCGCGTCGGGGTGCGGCGTTTGCACCTTGATCGGTCAGCCCCTCGCGCACCGGCGCGGGCGGGTCGTCCTGCACCGAATATTCGCCGTCGATCACGCCCTCATCGCGCCGCCGCCCCGGGGGGTAATCGGCGCCAAACCCCGCGCCGGGACCATGGCTGAACCCCGTGCCCGAGACCCGCACCCGCGCCGCCATCCGCCGCAGGATCAGGTCGCGCAGCAGCGGCACCTGCAGCAAAAGCCCAAGCGCGCTGGTGAACAGGCCCGGCACCACCATCAGCACCGCCCCGATCATGCGCAGCGCGCCATGCGCCATCGGCCGGGCCGGATCGGTGAAATCCTGCATTGCCCGCTGCACGTCCTGCGCCGCCCGCGCGCCCTGCCGGCGCATGATCGCCACGCCCGCGAAAGCCGAGGCCAGAACCAGCGCGATGACCGGCAAGACGCCGATCACCCCCCCGACCTGAATGAACAGCGCGATCTCGATGATCGGCAGAACCACGAACGGCAGCAACAGCCACATGAAAGTCTATCCTCGAACCTATCCCATTTGCGGCACCAAACTGGACTTGGGCCCGCTCGCACCCTACATAAGCATCCTGAACCTCCGTTACAAAGCTCGTTAGGTCCGTCGATGTCGAACCCCCTGCTGCAATTGCTCGTTCTGGGCGCCATTGCCGTGTTTCTGATCCTGCGCCTGCGCGGGGTGCTGGGCACGCGCGACGGGTTCGAAACGCCGCGCATCCCCGAAGAGCCGGTGGCGCGCAAGCGCTTTGAGGTGATCGACGGTGACGCCGATAACGACATCGCCGACCATGCCGAGCCGGGCAGCGCCAATGCCAAGGCCCTGGCCGAGATGAAATCGGTCGAGCCGCAATTCGCCGTCGGCCCGTTCCTTGCCGGCGCGAAATCCGCCTATGAGATGATCCTGATGGCCTTCGAGCGCGGCGATCTCTCCGGGGTGCGCGCCTTTCTGGCCCCGCCGGTGGCCGAGGCCTTCGAATCCGTCATCGCCGAGCGTCAGGCCCGCAACCTGACCACCACGGCCGAATTCCTTGGCACCCGCGAAACCGCGCTGGCCGAGGCCGAGTTCAACCGCACCACCGGCATGGCCGAGCTTTCCGTCCGCTTCGTCGGCGAGATGATCGTCGCCACACGCGATGCCGAGGGCAATGTGGTCGAGGGCGATCCCAAGGCCGCGCGCAAACAGCGCGACGTCTGGACCTTTGCCCGCCACATGGGCGCGGCCGATCCCAACTGGCAGCTTGTCGCCACGGCCTGAGCGATGGCACGGCGGCGCGGACTTTCGGCCGAGGACAAGGCCCTGTGGTCCCGCGTCGCCGCGACAGCGGTGCCGATGCACCCTGCCCGCAAGAAAAGCGCGCCCGTCGTCGCCGATACGGCCAAGCCCGGCCTGACCGCCAAGCCCGCGCCGCGCGACCCGCTGCCCTTGGCCGGGCTGAGCATGGGCGGCAAGCTGTCCGTCGGCAGCACCCGGATCGACCTGTCGCCGGCCCCGCGCGAGACGCTGCACAATCAGCCCCTGCGCATGGATCACAAGACCCATCGCCAGATGACCCGCGGCAAGGTCGCCCCCGAGGCCCGGATCGACCTGCATGGCATGACCCTGGCGGTGGCCCAGCCGGTGCTGATCCGCTTTGTCCTGCAGGCCCAGGCTGCCGGAAAACGCCTTGTTCTGGTCATTACCGGCAAGGGCCGCGAGGGCGGCC
The DNA here is from genome assembly GCA_018056045.1 of Paracoccus sp. (in: a-proteobacteria). Lineage (GTDB taxonomy): Bacteria > Pseudomonadota > Alphaproteobacteria > Rhodobacterales > Rhodobacteraceae > Paracoccus. Next base: position 5,690 of record JAGPGI010000039.1, on the reverse strand, counting down.
CCGATGCGCCGCTGCCCGTCCGCCCCGGCGCGCTGCGCCACAACGTGCCGCATTGGCTGCATATGCCGCCCCTGAACGCCATTGTGCTGCAGGTCCGGCCCGCCCATCGCCGCCATGGCGGCGAAGGCGCCTATTACGTCTATCTCAGGCGATAGATGTTATCGGGATGCCATATCGGCATCCGGCCCGCACAAGTGCAGGAATGCCCCGCGCGGGCCAGAACGCCGTCAGCTTGAATAATTCGCCTTGGGTCCGGCGAACCACCAGATGATCAGGCCCACCACCGGCAGCAAGGCCACCAGAAGGATCCAGATCAGCTTGGTGCCGTTCGATTCATTGCTGTTGATGATCGAGGCGATTGCCCAGACATCGAGGGCAAAGATGATGGTGGCGATGATGAACTTCATGCGGCGTCCTCAGAATGGCTCATGCCTCAACGATATGGACGCCGCCCGGTTCCCTTACAGCACATAGCGCGACAGATCGGTCGAACGCGCGAGATCGCCCAGATGCTTCTCGACGAAAGCCGCGTCCACCGTGACCTTCTCGCCCGAGCGGTCGGGGGCGGTAAAGGACAGCTCCTCGAAGACCCGTTCGATGACGGTATATAACCGCCGCGCGCCGATATTCTCGACCGAGCCATTCACCTCGGCCGCGATCCGCGCCAGCGCCCGGATGCCGTCCTCGGTAAAGGTGACCACGACGCCCTCGGTCGCCATCAGCGCGGTATATTGCAGCGTCAGGGCATTGTCGGTCTCGGTCAGGATGCGGATGAAATCCTCTTCGGTCAAAGCGCGCAGCTCGACCCGGATCGGCAGGCGTCCCTGCAATTCCGGCAGCAGATCCGAGGGCTTGGCGATATGGAACGCACCACTGGCGATGAACAGGATATGGTCGGTCTTGACCGGCCCGTATTTCGTGGAAACCGTGGTGCCCTCAATCAGCGGCAGCAGATCGCGCTGCACCCCCTCGCGGCTGACATCGCCGCCGCGCACCTCTTGCCGGGCGGCGACCTTGTCGATCTCGTCGATAAAGACGATGCCGCTTTCCTGCACCGCCTCAAGGGCGGCAGCCTTGACCGCCTCGTCATCCAGAAGCTTGTCTGCCTCTTCGGCGATCAGCAGATCATAGCTTTCCGAAACGGTGACCTTGCGCCGCACCCGGCGCCCGCCAAAGGCCTTCATCAGCCCCGACAGGTCCATCATGCCGCCCATGGCGCCGGGCGGCTGGCCGGGCACCTCCATCATGCCAAAGGGGTTGGAATTGTCCTGAACCTCCAGCTCGATCACCGTATCGTCCAGATCGCCGCGCTTCAGCTTGTCACGAAACATCTCGCGGGTCTGCTCGCGGGCATTCTCGCCGGCCAGAGCGGCAACAACGCGATCCTCGGCGGATTTATGCGCCCGCGCCTTGACCTCGTCGCGCATGCGCTCGCGGGTCTCGATGATGGCGGCATCGGCCAGATCGCGGATGATCTGCTCGACATCGCGGCCGACATAGCCCACCTCGGTGAATTTCGTCGCCTCGACCTTCAGAAACGGCGCCCGCGCCAGCTTGGCCAGGCGGCGGGAAATCTCGGTCTTGCCGACCCCGGTCGGCCCGATCATCAGGATGTTCTTGGGATAAACCTCATCGCGCAGATCATCCCCCAGCTGCTTCCTGCGCCAGCGATTGCGCAGCGCCACGGCGACCGCGCGCTTGGCGTCCTTTTGCCCGATGATAAAGCGATCCAGCTCTGACACGATCTCGCGCGGCGTCAAATCACTCATGTTCCACCTTTCCTGTCACGGGCATCGGGGCAAAGCCCTTCTTTCATGCCCAAATATCCCGGGGGAGGCCCGAAGGGCCGGGGGCAGAGCCCCCTAACCCAGCACCTCAACCGTCAGATTGCCGTTGGTATAGACGCAGATATCGGCCGCGATCGCCATGGCCGCACGCGCGACGCCTTCGGCATCCAGATCGCTCGCCATCAGACCACGCGCCGCCGCCAAGGCAAAATTCCCGCCCGATCCGATGGCCGCCACGTCATGCTCGGGCTCCAGCACGTCGCCCGCGCCGGTCACCACGAAAATCTCGCGCCCGTCGGTCACGATCAGCATGGCCTCCAGATTGCGCAGATATTTGTCCATGCGCCAGTCCTTGGCCAGATCGACGCAGGCCCGCGCCAATTGTCCCGGCGCCGCCTCCAGCTTCTTTTCCAGCCGCTCCAGCAGCGTAAAGGCATCGGCGGTCGAGCCGGCAAAGCCCACCACCACGTCATGCCCGCCGGGCTTCAGGCGGCGCACCTTGCGCGCCGTGCCCTTCATCACCGTCGGCCCGACGCTGACCTGACCGTCGCCGGCCACCACCACCTTGCCGCCGCGCCGCACCGCCAGAATGGTGGTGCCGTGCCAGCCGGGGAATTTCTCATCGGACATGCGTCTTCTCCGCTATGGTCTTGGCGCTCAGATATGGCCGCGGACGCCCTTTCGCAAGCCGGCCACTGCCGCTAGCCTGCCGCGCATGAACGCCACGACGCTGCGCATCTACCTGCAAGGCAATATGCTGGACACCTCGCGGGCCGGCACCTTCAACTTCATGAATGTGCTCCGGGCCGCGGTCGAGGGCGCCGGCTGGCGCGTCGAATTCCACGAGACCGGCCCCGAGGCCCGCCATCTCGCGCCCCGGCTCGACGGCTACGCGCTTTACCACATGGAGCCGCCGACCCATGACCGCGCGCTGACCTTTCGCCGCGCCTATCACTATCCCTTCTGGCAGATCGAGCCGGTCCCGCAGCGCTGGCGTTTTCATGTCGCGCGCAGCCGCTTCGATCCGCAAGGCATCGATCCGAAGGAGGCCCGCGACTTTGCCGACCGCCTGCGCGAGCGCGTCCTGCCGGGCAGCGCGCCCCGGCGCGACGGACCGGTTCTGGTGCCGCTGCAGGGCCATATCCGCCGCTGCCGGTCCTTCCAGACCATGAGCCCGGTCGAGATGCTGACCCTTGCCGCCGCCACCGGCCGCCCGGTGACCGCCACGCTGCACCCGGGCGAGCACTATGACGCCGCCGACCTGCAGGCGCTGGAAAATCTTGCCGCGCGCCATCCGAACCTGACCATCGGCGGCAACACGGCAACGCTGCTGCGCGACTGCGCCTTTGTCGTGACGCAAAACAGCGCCGTAGCCTTTGACGGCTACCTGCTGGGCAAGCCGGCAGTCCTGTTTGCGCAGATCGACTTTCATCATATCGGGCTCAACGTGGCCGATCTGGGGGCCGAGCGCGCGCTGATACAGGCCGAAACCCGGCAGCCGGAATTCGCGGCCTATCTTTACTGGTTCCTGCAGCAGCAATCCGTCAATGCCAGCCGCCCGGATGCGGGCGAACAGATCCTTGTGCAAATGCGCAGGGGCGGCTGGCCGATCTGACCCGCCGCCCCCGGTTATGATCTCAGGTCTGCGATCAGATCGCGTCGTCGATCCAGGCCTTCAGCGCGGCCTTGGGCGCGGCGCCGATCTTGTTCGAGACGACCTGACCGTCCTTGAACAGGAACAGCGCTGGAATGCCGCGCACGCCCAGCTGGGCCGGGCTTTCGGGGTTCTCGTCCACGTTCACCTTGACGATCTTGACCTTGTCGCCATATTCGGCGGCCAGTTCCTCAAGGGCCGGGCCGATCTGGCGGCAGGGACCGCACCATTCAGCCCAGAAATCGACCACGACCGGGGTCGCGGATTCGCGGACTTCGCTGTCGAAGGTGGCGTCGGATACGGCGTGGGTCGCCATGGGAAATCTCCTGCGATGCGCCGGATCATGCCGGCAGGAACGTCCCCAAACAGCTAGGCACCCGACCGCGCGGGGTCAAGACCCGCCAGCACGCGCGAAATCAGCGCGTCGGGCAGGGGCATCAGACTGCGCGTCGCGGTCCACAGCACCGCCGTTTCCACCGCGCGATCCGGCCAGATCGCCGCCAGCGCCGCGTGATAGGCCGCCATCTGCCGCAGAATGCCCAAAGGCACCGCCTCGGGCCGGGACGGCACGTCGCGGTTCGATTTGTAATCGATGGCCAGAACCCGGTCATTTGTGATCACAAGCCGGTCGATCTTGCCCCAGACCGTGCCGACACCCGGCAAGGGCGCGGCAAGGGCCAGCTCGGCCATGACCTCGGCGCCTTCGGGCAGGGCAAAGACCTCGGCCAGATCGGGGGCGGTCAGCACCGCGCGCGCCTCCTCCAGCAGGGCCGACAGCGCGGCGGGTTCGGGCAGCCCGCCCTCGGCGTCAGTCAGAACGTCGCGGGCGATCACCGGCCAGTCCGCCGCATCGCGGCCCGGCAGATGTTCCAGCAACAGATGCAGCCTTGTGCCAAAGAGCATCGCCGCCTCGGCATCGCCGTCACCGCCGGCAATGACCTTGGCCCCGCCAAGCGAGGTCGCGGCCACCGGCCGGCGCTTGGCCGGCATCGGGGGCGGGGCGGCGCGCAGCCAGTCGGGTTCGGCGACAGAGGCCGCCGCCACCCGCAACGCATCAGGCGCGGTTTGCGGCCAGTCGCCAAAGCTCAGCCGCCGGATCTCGCCGCCCCAGGGCGCGGGCAGGCGGTCTTCGGTCAGATCGCTGCGGCCGAAACCCGCCTCGACCATGGCATGCCAGCTGTCCTCATCCGTCCCGGTCTCGCCAGCCGCCGCGACGATCAGCCAGCTTTCGGCGCGGGTCAGGCCGACATAAAGCAGCCGCTTTCGTTCCTGCAGCTGGCGTTCGGTCAGATGCGCGGCCAGATCCTCGACCGCATCGGGGCGTTCGCCCTTGCGACCGCGCCACAGCGCGCGACCATCGGGGTCAACCAGCACCTGACCTTCGCGCGGGGCACGGCGTTTGGCGCTGTCGGGCATGATGACGATGGGGCTTTCCAACCCCTTTGAGCCATGGACCGTCATCACCCGGATCAGGCCTTCGCCATCCGCGCCGGCCGATCCGGGCTGGCGGCGGACCTCGACATCGTCGCCGGCCAGCCAGACCAGAAAGCCAGTGAGCGAGGGTGTTTCGCTGCCCTCATAGCTCAGCGCCTGCGACAGCAGCTCGTCGATGCCGTCCTGCGCCTCGGGGCCAAGCCGTGCGATCAGCCGTTCGCGTCCGCCATGGCGGATCAGCAGCCGCTGGATCAGGTCATAGGGCCGCATGAAGCCGGTCTGCCCCATCAGGTCCGACAGCAGATCGACCGCCGCGCGATGGCCGGAATCGCGCAGCCGCCGCCACAGATATTCCCCGCGCTTGCGTCCCGCGGCAAGGCGGTAAAGCTGTTCCTCGGTCAGCCCGAACAGGGGCGAGCGCAGGACGGAGGCCAGCGACAGATCGTCCTCGGGCGTGGCCAGGACGGACAGCAGGGCGCGGATGTCGCGCACCGCCATTTCGCCCGCCAGTTTCAGCCGGTCTGCCCCCGCCACCGGCAGATTCGCGGACTTCAGCGCCGCGATGATTTCCGCAAACAGGTCCGAGCGGCGCTGCACAAGGATCAGCACGTCCCCGGCCCGAATCCGCAGCACCGCGCCGGATTTCGCGTCAAAGATCGGCTTGCCCAGCATGTCGGCGATCGCATCGGCGATGGCGCGGGCCAGTTGCGTGGTTTCCGAATTTTCCGCCGGCAGATCGACGGGATCGGTCCAGTCGCCGGGCTCAGGCTTGTCGGGCTTGGGGATGGCCGGCCACAGATCGACGCGGCCCGGCA
>JAGPGI010000335.1 GCA_018056045.1 Paracoccus sp. (in: a-proteobacteria) | reverse complement strand
CACGAAGGCACGCTGAAGACGCTCAAGCGCTTCAAGGACGAGGTCAAGGAAGTGCAGTCCGGTCAGGAATGCGGCATGGCCTTTGAAAACTACGACGACATCCGCAAGGGCGACGTCATCGAGATCTTTGAACGCGAGGAAGTGCAGCGCCAGCTGTAAGCCGCGTCAGGATCGGGAACAGGGGGCGGGCCGCAGGGTCCGCCCTTTTTCGTTGCGGGGTCTATGGTCAAGATTTCGGGTGTAAACGCCCGAAAACGGAGATGCCCGGACGCAATACCGGGTAAAAGACGGTTATGTTGTTCGATCTTCCTGACCATGCCGCGCTTTACGCCGCCCTGCTTGCCCGCGACGTCCGCTATGACGGGCAAGCCCATGTCTGCGTGGGGTCGACCGGCATCTTCTGTCGGCTGACCTGTCCGGCCCGCAAGCCAAAGCTGGAAAACTGCGCCTTCTATACGAGATCGAAAGATAGCTAAGATCGAGTAACCGAGGAGAGACCGCATGACCTTACAGACCAAGGCCCAGACCTTCAGAAGCCTGCATGTGCCGGGCGATCCGCTTGTCCTCTACAATATCTGGGATGCCGGCAGCGCGGTTGCCGTCGCGCGGGCCGGGGCAAAGGCCATCGCAACCGGCAGCTGGTCCGTCGCAGCCGCCCAAGGCTACGCCGATGGCGAGGAAATGCCGCTGGATGACGCGCTGGCCGTCGTTGCGCGCATCGTGGCCCGCACCGACCTGCCGGTCACCATGGATTTCGAGGGGGGATATGCCTCCGGACCGACGGCGGTATCGGTGAATATACGCCGCCTTCTGGCGCTTGGCGTCGTGGGGCTGAACTTCGAGGATCAGGTTGTGAACGGCCCCGGCCTTTACAGCATCGAGGATCAGGTGGCGCGGCTGCGTGCGGTGCGACTGACCGCCGATGAGCTGGGACTTCAGGTCTTTGTCAATGCCCGGACAGACCTGTTCCTGAAGGCAGGCCCCGAGGTCGATCACGCATCCCTTGTCGAAGAAGCCATCGCGCGCGCGGCGGCCTATGCGGCGGCGGGCGCGGACGGGTTCTTTGTGCCGGGTCTGAAAGACAGGGCGCTGATCCGGCAGATCTGCGACGCGGTTACGCTGCCCGTCAATGCGATGGTTTCGGGCGATCCGGCTCAGGTTCGGGAACTCGCCCGGCTTGGTGTCGCACGCATCAGCCTTGGCCCGGCCCCATATATTGCCCTCAGCACCACGCTTGTGCAGAACGCGCGCGCCTTTGTCTGAGGATCAAGGGCGGTTCGGCACGGCAAGGCAGCCGATCCCCCCGAACGTAAACGGGGCCCCCTGAGGGACCCCGTTGAAACCGCGACAGCCTTGATTTCGTCAGGCAACCGCGACCGGCTTGCCCTCAAAGGTCTTGGCGCCGACGCGGACAACGATGTTCCCGTTGGCCTGCTGACGCTCGAACACGCCTTGGACCGAAATACAGCTGCCGATGGTAATCGTGCGAATCATGTCCAGATCTCCCCTCTTTTCACAATCTCAGAGTTGCCGCAAAAATATGAAAAGTTAACTAACTTTGCTCAAAAATCAGCCTAAATGTATAGACAGCCTGACCTGTTGCGCGGTTGACACTATAGCCAGTCGCGCAGGACGGGGATCAGCGGGATATCCGCTGGCGGCATCGGATAGTCGCCAAGATCCGCCGCCCGCACCCATGCCAGCTTCTGCCCCTCATGCGGATGCGGAATACCCTGCCAGCGGCGGCAGGCGAAAAGCGGCATCAGCAGGTGGAAGTCGTCATAGGCGTGGCTGGCGAATGTCAAAGGCGCGAGGCACGAAGACCAGGTTTCGATCCCCAGCTCTTCGTGCAATTCGCGGATCAGCGCGGTTTCGGGCGATTCGCCCGGCTCGACCTTGCCGCCCGGAAATTCCCACAGGCCCGCGAGGGACTTACCCTCGGGGCGCTGCGCCAGAAGGACGCGGCCGTCCTTGTCGATCAGGGCGACGGCCGCGACAAGTACGATCCTCATGAGCGGTAATCGGCGTTGATGTCGATATAGCGATGGGTCAGATCGCAGGTCCAGACCGTGCGCTTGCCCTTGCCCAGCCCCAGATCGACGCCGATCACCAGCTCGTCCCGCTTCATATAGGCGCTGGCCTTTTCCTCGTCATAGCTGGGCGCGCGCCAGCCGTTTTCGGCCAGAACCATGTCGCCGAAACGGATGGTCAGCTTGTCGCGGTCGGCGGCGGCGCCGGATTTGCCGACGGCGGCGACGACGCGACCCCAATTGGCGTCCTCGCCGGCGATGGCGGTCTTGACCAGCGGCGAATTGGCGATGGCCATGGCGACCTTGTGCGCGTCAGCGGTGTCGGCTGCACCCGTCACCTGCACCTCGACGAACTTGGTCGCGCCCTCGCCGTCACGGACCACCTGCTGGGCCAGATCGCGCATGACCTGCGTCAACGCCTTGCCAAAGGCCCGCGCCGGGATCGAGCGCAGATCGGTGATCGGCGCGGCCTTGGACTTGCCAGTCGCCGCAAGGATCAGCGCATCCGAGGTCGAGGTGTCGCTGTCCACGGTGATGGCGTTGAAGGTCTCATCGACCCGCGCCGACAGCATGCGCTGCAACATGGCGGGCGCGATCTTGGCGTCGGTAAAGATATAGACCAGCATCGTCGCCATGTCGGGCGCGATCATGCCCGAGCCCTTGGCGATGCCGACGATATTGATGGTGCCCCCCTCGCCCTGAAAACTGGCGGCGGAACCCTTGGCAAAGGTGTCGGTGGTCATGATCGCGCGCGCCGCACCCGGCGCACCGGCCGGATCCAGCTTGCCCGCCAGATCGCCGATGATCGCGGTGATGCGCTGCGCCGGCAGCGGCTCTCCGATCACGCCGGTCGAGGACGAAAACACCCGCTCGCGCGGCAGGCCAAGCGCCTTGGCGACGCCGCCGGTCACGCTGTCCACCGCCTCTTGCCCGCCCTTGCCGGTGAAGGCATTGGCATTGCCGGAATTCACGATGATCGCCGCGCCCGCTGCCGCATCGGGCTTGCCGGCCAGCTTGGCCTGACAGTCCAGCACGCAGGCCGCCCGCGTCGACGAGCGCGTGAAGGCGCCGGCAATCGCGGTGCCCGGCGCCAGACGCACCAGCATTACGTCGGTGCGGCCCTGATATTTGATCCCCGCCGCGCCCGAGGCGAATTCGGCGCCTTCGATCACCGGCAGATCGGGAAAGCGCGCCGGCGCCAGCGGCGATACCAGCTTGGTCGGCTTGGCCGCCTTGATCGCCGCCACGGCTGCCTCGGCGGCCGAGCTGGCGCGGGTTTCAAGCCCGGCGGCTGCGTCCTTGACCGAGGCTTTCAGCTTTTTCAGCTTTTTCTTCAGCGCCTTCAGCCGGTCGGCATCAGAGGGTTTCGCCTTCTTGTCGTCGGACTTGGCCATTTTGCTTACTCTCCCAGAATGTCGGTCTTGTTCAGCAGATCGGGGCTGAGGCCTTCGGTCTTTTCGACCTTGGCGCCGGCCACGCGCTTTTCGATCTCGGCCTGAACCCGGTCGCGGCGGACCTGCACGGCCAGTTCGGTCTTGATCTCGTCGAAATTCGGCGGCGTCATCTCGCGCGAATCGATCAGCTTGATCACATGCCAGCCGAACTGCGTCTCGACCGGGGCGGACACCTTGCCCTTTTCCAGCGCCTTCACCGCATCGGCAAAGGGGGCGACCATCTGCGCGGCCTGGAACCAGCCCAGATCGCCCTTGTTC
>JAGPGI010000334.1 GCA_018056045.1 Paracoccus sp. (in: a-proteobacteria) | reverse complement strand
ATGGCCGACATAGCCCGCGACGACGCCATAGCCCATGGTGACCAGCGTGCCGGTAAAGGCAAAGATCAGCCCCAGCCCCAGGATCTGCTGCCAGATCGGGCCATAGGCCGGACTGGTGAATTGCGGCAGAAAGGCCAGCAGGAACAGCACCGGCTTGGGGTTCAGGATATTGGACAGCGCCCCGCGCCGGATGATGTTCCACGGCCGGCGCGCGCCCTGCGCCTGCGGCTGAACCGGCCCGGCGGTCCAGCTTTTCCATGCCAGATACAGCAGATAGGCGGCGCCGGCATATTTGATCGCCGTCATCGCCTCGGGATGGGCGGCGACGATGGCGCCCAGACCCACAGTCGCCAGCGTCAGGTGAAACAGCACGCCCAGCCCGACGCCGAAGCCCGCCAGCGCCCCGGCGCGCGGACCGGCCTGAATGCCGCAGGCGCTGGCAAAGAACACGTCCTGCCCCGGCGCAAAGTTCAGCGCCAGCCCGCCCAGGATAAAGGCCAGAAGCTGCGGCGCAGGAATATTCGCGATGGTATCCCAGATCATTTCGACCCATCCAGAATCGTGTCATTGCCCCCGCATTCGCCAGCGGGCTTTTGCGGTCCATCCAATGCCCCGGCGAAAAGGTCAAGCGACAGGCTCATTCGCGCATATCCTGCGGCAGGCCGTCGGCGATGTCGTAATAGTCGCCCTTGTCGGCGACGAAGATATGGCCCTGCAGCCGCAGCCCGGTCGGGCTGTCGATCGCGCCCGCCGCCACGTCGATGACGGGCGAGCCGTCGCGCTGCCAGAACAGCGACGAGCCGCAATCGCCGCAAAACCCGCGCCGCGCAAAATCCGAGGCGCGATACCATTTCGGTGTGCCACTGATCTCCAGCGTCTTGGGCAGGATCGCCGCCCAGACATGGCCAGACCAGCGCCGGCACTGGCTGCAATGGCAGGCATTGAGGCCATGCGTGTCGTCATAGGTGCCGCGAAAGCGGATGGCACCGCACAGGCAATGGCCGGTGAATTCAGTCGCGGTCGGGGATGTTGGCGAATGTGTCATCAAGGATCCTCTGCAGTTCCGCCGCGTCCTGATCGGTAAAGGCATCAGGCTGGTCGCTGTCGATATCCAGCACGCCGATCAGCCGCTTGCCAAGGCCAAAGACCGGCAGGACGAGTTCCGACCGGGTCGAGCTGGCACAGGCGATATGGCCGGGAAAGGCGTTCACATCGGGAACCAGCTGCGCCTCGCGCGTGCGCGCGGCGGCACCGCAGACCCCGCGCGAAAACGGAATCACAAGGCAGCCATGGCCGCCCTGATAGGGCCCGATCTTCAGCAATTCGGGCTGGGTAACGCGGTAAAAGCCGGTCCAGTCAAAGCGGTCGTCGGAATGGTGGATTTCGCAGGCCAGCGTCGCCATCAGCGCAACCTCGTCGGTTTCGCCATGGATCAGGGCACGGATACGGGCGGATAGGTCGGTGTAATCAGGCATGGGCGAAATCTAGCCCTGCCGGGGCGCAATGTCATCGGCGAAGGCGCCAGAAATATCCGGAGGATCGCCATGCAGCAGCGCCCTCAGGCGGTCACAGACCGGCACCCGCACCGGCCAGAGCCTGCATCCTTGCCGAAAACTTGCACAGAGGGCCGCGCATCACTAAGCATTCATTATGATCTCGCAAAAGACGAAATATGCCATCAAGGCCCTGATGACCCTTGGCGATGAGCTGGCCAGCGGCGGCGGCGCGCTGACCATCGAAGAGATCGCCCAGCGCTCCGGCGCGCCCAAGCGTTTTCTGGAACATATCATGCTGGAATTGCGCAATGCAGGCTATGTCGGTTCGCGGCGCGGGCGGGCGGGCGGCTATGTGCTGATCAAGCCGGCGCAGGAAATCTCGATCGGGGAATTGCTGCGGCAGGTGGACGGGCCGATCGCGCCGCTGCCATGCCTGTCGCGCCGGTCCTATCAGCGCTGCGAGGATTGCGACGACGAAAAGACCTGCCGCCTGCGCAAGATGTTCGGCCAGGTTTTCTGGTCCTATCTGTTGCTGATCGAATCGCTGACGCTGGAGGACCTGCTGGATCAGGGCGATCTGCCCGAAATCCCCGAGATCGGCATCGCCTGACGGCACGGCAGGGTTGCATTCCTGCCGCGATCTGCACTGCCGCGGGCAAAGCCGCTTGACCCGGCAACGGGCCGGCGGCACTTCTCGAAAGGAACGCCCGTTCAGGGCATCGAATGCGCCCCGAACCGAAACCATGCCCGGTCCCGCCATGCCAGAGACGACCCAGCCGCCCCTGCCTCGCCACGCCCCCCTTGCCGGGGTGATCGGCTGGCCGATCGCGCATTCCCGCTCGCCCCGGCTGCACGGGCACTGGCTCAAACGCTATGGCATCGCCGGAAGCTATGTCGCGCTGCCGGTCATGCCCGAGCATCTGGCCGAGGTGCTGCGCGCCATGCCGCGCATGGGCTTCGTCGGCGCCAATGTCACCATTCCGCACAAGGAATCGGTGCTGGCGCTGGCCGATGTGGTCACCGACCGCGCGGCGCTGATCGGGGCGGCGAATACGCTGATCTTTCGCCCCGATGGCAAGATCCATGCCGACAATACCGATGGTTACGGCTTTATCGCCAATATCCGCCAGAATGCGCCGGGCTGGATCCCCGATCTGGGGCCGGCGGCGGTGATCGGGGCCGGGGGGGCGGCGCGGGCCGTCGTCGCCTCGCTTCTGGAGAGCGGGGTGACAGAGCTGCGCATCACCAACCGCACCCGCGTCCGGGCCGAGCAGATCAAGGCCGAATTCGGTGCCAAGGTCGTGGTCTATGACTGGGCGCAGGCCGGCAATATGCTGGAAGGGGCGATGACAGTCGTCAACGCCACCTCGATGGGCATGGAGGGCAAGCCCGCCCTGCGCGTGCCGCTGGATGCGCTGGCGCCGGGCACGCTGGTCACCGATCTGGTCTATATGCCGCTGATGACCCCCTTTCTGGCCGAGGCGCAGTCGCGCGGCTGCGAGGTCGTCGACGGGCTGGGGATGCTGCTGCATCAGGGCGCCCCGGGATTCGAGCGCTGGTTCGGCCAGCGCCCCGAGGTTGACGACGATCTGCGGCAGGCCGTTCTGGCATGAGCTTCCGGCTGGGCCTGACCGGCGGCATCGGCATGGGCAAATCGACCGCGTCGCAGATGTTTCGCGACCTTGGCCATCCGGTCTGGGACGCGGATGCCGCCGTGCATGACCTTTACGCGCCGGGCGGCGCGGCCGTGGCGCCGGTTGCGGCGGCCTTTGCGGGCACCCTGCGCGATGGCGGCATCGACCGCGCCGCGCTGCGTCAGGCACTGGCCGCCGATCCCGCGGGGTTTCAGCGGCTGGAAGCGATCGTGCATCCGCTGGTCGCAGCCGACCGCGCCGACTTCATCGCCCATCACGCGGATGCGCCCATCCTGGTCCTGGACATCCCCCTGCTATACGAGACCGGCGCTGAACGCGGAATGGACGGGGTGGCGGTGGTTTCGGCCCCGCCCGCGATCCAGCGCGCCCGCGTCATGGCCCGCCCCGGCATGACCGAGGAGAATTTCCAGATGATCCTGTCGCGGCAGATGCCGGACAGCGAAAAACGCAAGCGGGCCGATTGGGTGATCCCCTCCGACACCATGGACGGCGCGCGGGCGGCGATCATGGACATCTGCGCCGCGATCATGGCAGGTTAGGCCCATGCGCGAGATCGTTCTGGACACCGAAACCACCGGCTTTGACCCCGCCACCGGCGACCG
>JAGPGI010000333.1 GCA_018056045.1 Paracoccus sp. (in: a-proteobacteria) | reverse complement strand
CTCGGCGGCGTCGATCTCGGCGGCGCGTTTCTCGACCAGTTCGACGATATGGTCGACCATCTGTTCGTTGGTCATCTTGTGGTCCTGCTTGCCAGCCAGATAGACCATGCCGGCACCGGCGCCGCCGCCGGTGAAGCCGATATCGGTCATCAGCGCCTCGCCGGGGCCATTGACCACGCAGCCGATGATCGAGAGGCTCATCGGGGTCTTGATGTGCTCCAGCCGTTTTTCCAGCGTTTCCACGGTCTTGATCACGTCGAAACCCTGCCGCGCGCAGCTGGGGCAGCTGATGATCTGCACGCCGCGAGTGCGCAGGCCCAAGGATTTCAGGATCTCGAAGCCGACCTTGACCTCTTCGACCGGATCGGCGGAGAGACTGACGCGGATCGTGTCGCCGATGCCCATCCACAACAGGTTGCCAAGACCGATGGCGGATTTCACCGTGCCGCCGACAAAGCCGCCGGCCTCGGTGATGCCCAGATGGATCGGGGCGTCGGTGGCATCGGCCAGTTGCTGATAGGCGGCGGCGGCAAGGAAGACGTCGCTGGCCTTCACGCTGATCTTGAATTCGTGGAAATCGTTGTCCTGCAGGATCTTGATATGGTCGAGGCCGGATTCCACCATCGCATCCGGGCAGGGCTCGCCGTATTTTTCCAGCAGGTGCTTTTCGAGGCTGCCGGCGTTGACGCCGATGCGGATCGAGCAGCCGTGGTCGCGGGCGGCCTTGATCACCTCGCGCACGCGGGTGGCATCGCCGATATTGCCGGGGTTGATGCGCAGGCAGGCGGCGCCGGCCTCGGCGGCCTCGATGGCGCGCTTGTAGTGGAAATGGATGTCGGCGACGATCGGCACCGGGCTTTCGCGGCAGATCTCGCGCAGGGCGCGGGTCGAGGATTGGTCCGGGGTCGAGATGCGGACGATATCGGCCCCGGCATCAGCGGCGCGGATCACCTGATCCAGCGTCGCACGCACGTCGCTGCTATCGGTATTGGTCATGGTCTGGACGCTGATCGGGGCGTCACCGCCCACCGGGACGCGGCCGACCATGATCTGGCGGGACTTGCGCCTGTCGATATTGCGCCAGGGACGGATCGGGTTATGCGACATGGTTGGGCCCTATTCGCGGAGTCGCCGCCAGAGATAGGCGCAAGCGCCCCGGCGGGCAAGCCATAGGCCGGCGATTGGCCAAGGCAATGCCGCAGGCGTGACCAAGTGGCGCTAAGCGGGCGTCACTCTGGCAGCTGTTCGGTTGCCGCCTCGGTCGGCGCGACCAAGGCCAGCGCCACCATGCCGGCAAGTTCCGGATCCTTGCTGAGATCGGCAAAGGCATAGGTGGCGGTCAGCGCCGTCGGTGACAGCTCGACATTCTTGACCACATTGGCGCCCGGCGCGGCCGGGCCATAGGTCTGGCCATTGACGGCGAAATAGACCGCGCCGGAATTGCCGGCACGCAGGATCGGCGGCGCCTCGAGCTTGGGCAGCGCGAAACGCTCTCCGGCATCCATGGTCTTTTCCAGCAGGACCGTGCCATCCGCCGAGGTGACCCGCACCCAGGCCGGACGGGCAGCAAGGATCTCGACGGCGGGCGCATCGGGGGCAACGGTGCGGACGCCGGCCTGCTCGGGCGGCAGCACGGCAGCCGGGGTTCCGGCGCCCGAGGCTCCGGCAACCAGGGCCTCGGCCCCGGCTTGCGGGGTGACGGCTGCGGCGGCGACCTCGGTTGCCGGCTCTTGCGTCGCCGGTTGCATGGCCGGCGCGTTCAGGCCGGGATCAATAGCGGCGATGGGACCGTCACGGGCGACAAGAACGGGCACTTCAAGGGCTTGCGGCCGATAGGTGCGGTCGATCCCTTCCGGGCGCGGCAGGTTCACCTGTGCCGATTCGATGGTTTCGGGCGCGGCCGCATCCTGCACGGGATCGAGGCTTGCGATAACGCCCGGCGCCTGCTCGCCCGGGGTCAGGTTGACCTTTTGCACTTCCTGCAACACGGCCCAGCCGCCATAGCCCAGCCCGCAGGCCAGCGCGATCATCACCAGAACCGAGCCGATGGCGCGCGGCTCGACCGAGGACCACATGCTTTCGGGCTTGGGAAGAAAGATCGGATGCGGGTTGGCCAAGGCCTCGGCCGGGTCCGAAGGACGGCGCTGGGGTTTCGGACCGGCTGCGGCGGGCGCCATGCCATGGGTCGGCAGAAAGCCCGATTCCTGGCAGAACCGGCGGAAGGTCCAGTCGGAATCCATGCCCAAATAGCGCGCATAGGAGCGCACATAGCCGGCGATAAAGCTGGGCGTATCAAAGGCCGAGATATCGCAATTCTCGATCGCAGCAACATAGGAGGCACGAATCCGCAATTCGCGCTGCACGTCCAGAAGCGATTTGCCCAGCGTGGCGCGTTCGCCCCGCATCAGATCACCCAGACGGATATCCGGATCATCGAAGCCGGGCGGCAATGCCGCCGACTCGTCATGGCTCTGCGACGGGGAATTTCCCCTCAGCCCGATCATCGCACCTGCCCCATTCTTATTTGCCATCCCCCGAATCAGGAGATTCTCACAAGTTGATTAAAGCAAGGTTATCACGGACGCGAGAGCCTATCACCCCGAAACCGGCTATGCCACCGCGACGGAGCGGTTAAGCTTGCATTGCGACCACAGGTTGTCCATGGCGCGCACCAGACTGTCGATCTGGCGGGAATCATGCACTGGCGAGGGCGTGAAACGCAGCCGTTCGGTGCCGCGCGGCACGGTCGGGAAGTTGATCGGCTGCACATAGATGCCGAACTGCGCCAAGAGCATGTCCGACAGCGCCTTGCAATGCACCGGATGGCCGACATGCACCGGCACGATATGGCTGCCATGATCCATGATCGGCATGCCAAGACCGCGCAGCCGCATCTTCAGGATGCGGGCATGCAGTTGCTGCTTGTCGCGCAGCTCCTGTCCGGCCGGGGTCTTGAGGAAGGCGATCGAGGCCGCAGCCCCGGCTGCCACCGCCGGCGGGATCGAGGTGGTGAAGATGAAGCCCGGCGCATAGGAGCGGATCGCGTCGACCATTTTGGCCGAGGCCGCGATATAGCCACCAAAGACCCCGAAGGCCTTGCCCAGCGTGCCGTTGAAAATGTCGATGCGATCCGACAGGCCGTCGCGCTCGGCGACGCCGCCGCCGCGCGGGCCATACATGCCGACGGCGTGCACCTCGTCCAGATAGGTCAGCGCGTTGAATTCATCGGCCAGATCGCAAATTTCGGCGATGGGGCCGAAATCGCCGTCCATCGAATAAATCGATTCAAATGCGATCAGTTTGGGCGCAGCAGGATCGTCGGCGGCCAGCAATTCGCGCAGATGGGCGACATCGTTGTGGCGGAAGATGCGCTTGGCACCGTCGAAGCGCTTGATCCCCTCGATCATCGAGGCGTGGTTCAGCGCATCCGAATAGATGATCAGGCCGGGAAACAGCTTGCGCAGCGTCGAAAGCGTGGCGTCATTGGCGATATAGGCGCTGGAAAAGACCAGCGAGGCCTCTTTGCCATGCAGATCGGCCAGCTCGGCCTCAAGATCCTTGTGATAGACGGTCGTGCCGGAAATATTGCGCGTCCCGCCCGAGCCGGCGCCGGTCGCATCCAGCGCCTCATGCATGGCCTTCAGCACGGCCGGATGCTGGCCCATGCCCAGATAGTCATTGCCGCACCAGACGGTGATTTCGGTCTCGGTCCTGTCGGGACGGGTCCAGACAGCCTGGGGATAGGCCCCCTTGCGA
>JAGPGI010000332.1 GCA_018056045.1 Paracoccus sp. (in: a-proteobacteria) | reverse complement strand
GTCATCGTCGGCGCCGGAGCGGCGGGTTCGGTCCTGGCCGCCAACCTGTCTGAAAATGGTAAATACACGGTCTGTCTGCTGGAGGCCGGGCCGGAGGACAGGCACCGCTTCATCCATATCCCGGCAGGGTTCACGAAGATCCTGCCCAACCCGGACTATGTATGGCATTTCGGCACGGTTCCAACCGAAAAGACTGCCGGCCGCTCGGTCGCGCTGCCGCAGGGCAAGACGCTGGGTGGCTCGACCTCGGTCAACGGGATGATCTTCGTGCGCGGCCTCGCGCGGGATTTCGATGGCTGGGCGCAGATGGGCAATCCCGGCTGGAGCTATGACGATGTCCTGCCCTTCTTCCGCCGGATCGAGCGGCGCCAGGGCGGCGACAGCGCATTTCGCGGCACCGACGGCCCGCTGCCGGTGACCGATGTCACCTACCGCGAGCCGCTTTCTGCCGCCTTTATCGAGGGTGCGAAGGCGCTCGGCCTGCCCTTCAACCAGGATTACAACGGAAGGGATCAGTTCGGCACCGGCTATTACCAGACCATTATCGAGCGCGGCAAACGGGTCAGTGCCGCCACCGCCTGGCTCCGGCCCGCGCGCGGGCGCCGCAACCTCGACATACGCCCGAACAGCCTTGTCAGCCGGGTGATCATCGAGAGCGGCAAGGCGCTCGGCGTCGATACGCTGCACACGAAGACCCGCCAGCCCGGCCCCCGCATCCTCGCGCGGCGCGAGGTGATCATCAGCGCCGGCGCGATCAACACGCCGAAACTCCTGAACCTGTCGGGGATCGGCGAGGCGGAGGCACTGCGCCGGCTGGGGATCACCGTCACCCATAACCTGCCAGGCGTCGGGGCCAATCTCCAGGACCATTACTACAGCACCGCGACCGTGCGCGTGCGGGGCGCCGGCACCTTCAACGCGAAATCCCGCGGCCTGCGCCTCGCGCTGGAGGTGCTGCGCTGGAGCTTTGGGCGCCCGAGCCTGCTGGGCCTGCCCCCCTCGCTGGTGCAGATCTTCGCGAAATCGCGCGAGGGGCTGGATCAGCCGGACCTTCAGGGCATCTTCTTCCCCGCAAGCTACGGCGCCGCCGGGCTGGCCGAAGAGCCGGGCATGACCTGCGGCATGTGGCAACACCGCCCGCACAGCCGGGGCTATGTGCGTACCACCTCCTCCGATCCCGCCACCAGCCCGGAGATCCAGCCGAATTACCTCCAGGACGAGACCGACCGCCAGACCATCGTCGCCGGGCTGAAACTGGCGCGCCAGTTGCTCTCCAGCGCGCCGATCCGGCGCTATGTCGATGCCGAACTGTCACCCGGCCCCGAGTGCCAGAGCGATGATGAGATGCTCGACTACTGCTACCGCACCGGGTCGACCACCTTCCACCCGATTGGCACCGCGCGCATGGGGCCGGCAACGGATCCGGGCGCGGTGGTGGATGCGAGGCTCAGGGTCCATGGGCTGAGCAATCTGCGGGTGATCGATACTTCGGTCATGCCGACGCTTGTTTCAGGAAACACCATGGCCTCAACACTGATGCTGGCCGAAAAAGGAAGCGCGGATATCCTCTCTGTGTGATCCCACCAATGTCGCTCACCCGCGATTTGCCGGTGCTGTTCAGACGCCCGCGCAAATTTGAGGCGGTTGGCCCAAAGTAACCCCGGCACAGTTGCGTAGATGGCTCGAAATATTTTGTGTGTTTTGGGGGCCTCTGTGAGCAAACAGCCGGGTTTCCGGCCGGAAAACTCTACCAATTCCTTAGGAGCACCGCGCCCATGACCGTCACCGTCGGACATGACCGCCAGAAAACCCGTACAATCCTGACCGCAGGCGGCCAGAGCGTCAGCTACTACTCGATCCCTTCCGCGGAAGCTGCAGGTCTTGGGGAGTTTTCCCGGCTCTCTATTGCGCTGAAGGTCGTGCTTGAAAATATGCTCAGGTTCGAGGACGGCAAGACGGTCACGCTTGACGACATCCGCGCATTTTCGACCTGGGGGGCTTTGATTGTGTGACCGCCCCCCGACGGCATCTGTGTGCCATGGTGGGTCTGCGAGGGTTCACAAAGGTGAGCGGTCATGTCGGAGATTATCACGGTCGGGCTCGATCTCGCGAAGAATGTGTTTCAGGCCCATGGGGCAGATGCCTCCGGTCGCACGGTGCTGGTGCGCGTGGCGCCGGCGAACAAGATGGCGCGGATCGTCTGGGCTCTGATAGCTCACGGCGGCGTCTACAAGGCTCCGGCCACGGCGGTGTAAATCGCCGGCGGTCGCGAGGTCGTCTGAGCGGGGGAGAGCAAGGAGACGTTTGGCGCAGCGGTCGTGAGACGGGATCGGGAGAACCAGTGTGCAACAGAGTGCCTTCGAGCACGCGGCTTTGATCTGGACCCGACCTGCGAACACCATACGGGCCGGCGGCATGTCGATGGCCGCAACAGAGGCCGGATACATGTCAGCACCCGACAGCGCGCAAAACTGATCCAGAAACCCCCTTGCGCAAGGGGCGGTTATACATGTTGCACTATCCGGCCGGCTTACGGATTCCTGTTTGTAGGTCATCGGGTTAGATTGGCCTATGAGCAAGCCGATCCCTCTTTTCCGCACGACGAACTGGTCGAGCTACAACCAAGCTCTGAAGCGTCGTGGCTCGCTGATGGTTTGGTTTGACTCTGAGATGGCCTGGTTCGCTGTCCCGAGCGGCAAAGCGGGTCACCCTGAGAGGTTTTCTGCGGCGGCCATACAATTCTGCCTTTCAATCAAGGTGCTGTTCGGATTGCCGCTCCGTCAAACGACAGGTTTTGTGGAGAGCCAGCTCTCATGATCGCAGTCAACCCTTTATTTAAGCCATTTAATCCGGCTCGGCCGGGCCAACTGGAAGAAATTGTCCGAATATCACAGACGAAGCCGAGTGGAGGCAAAGATGAGATGCCTCAAACTTCTGGGCGAGCGCATCATGGCCAGAGACTTCGACAGGCAGGATGCAGAGGTTCAGATCCGCATCGCACTCATGAACCGCTTCACATCACTCGGCATGCCCCAGACCGTCCGCATGCGCTGGCACAAGCCAGGAAAGCGGTATCTGCGGTCGCAATCCGAATAGCGCAACAAAGCCCATCTGTGCCATGCTGCGCGTGATCTGATCGAAGGCTGAGAGCAGCGCGGGATGCACGACCGCCCCCGCCCCGGTCAGCACAACACCCTCACGACTGCGCGTGAACAAGGGCTGCCCGATGCGATCTCCCAGAAGACGAATCTGCTGGCTGACGGCCCCTGGCGTTACCCCCATCGCATCGGCTGCGCGCTTCATGCTGCGGTGGTCTTCCTGACTGATGGCCGGCTCGAGATGGACACCAACTCGGTCGAAAACACGATCCGGCCGATCACCCTGAATCGAAAGAATGCGCTCTTCGCGGGCCATGGCAAAGCGGCCGCACCTGGCCACGCATGGCCTCGCTCATCAAGACCTGCAAGCTCAACGCCGTCGATCCCTATGCCTACCTGCGCGAAACCCTCGCAGCCATCACCAACGGACACCCCCGCTTCCCGCATTGACGACTTCATACCATGATCCCTCAAGAGCGCCGCAAGCTGAAAGCGAACGGGGACCCCGCACCGCTTACGGAAATGATCATTTGGACAATGTACCATTTGTCGACAACCTCCCGGCCGCCACCAGGCAAGTCGGATTGCGATTTCTCCGACACGGAGCGCCCCTGAGCCGCGCATCCCAGCAGGGCTTCACGCGGCGCGCCCGGCGATAATCC
>JAGPGI010000331.1 GCA_018056045.1 Paracoccus sp. (in: a-proteobacteria) | reverse complement strand
CACTCCCGCATGGCGCCCCTATGCCGATCAGGTCCTCCACAAGCTTCTGGCCCATCGACGCCATCGTGCCCTGGTCGCGAACCCGCTCGCCGCGCTCAGCAACCAAGACGTCGAACCCTACGACCTGTCCGAACTTGAACTCCCCGCTACAGCAGACGAGCCTCCGCCCGCAGCCAGCCCGGATCCGGCTCCTGGGCCGGCAGAGCGCCCCCGCGCGGTCCCTGACCTGTCGCCGCGCGCCTTCTCTCTGGCGATCCGGCTGGCGGCCACGCTGGAGCGCGCGGCCGCGATGCGCACCGCCTGCGCGCCGGGGGCGATCACCGTGATCCACGGCTTTGCGCCCGAGGAACTGGAACCGGCCAAGCGCCTCCTCAGCGAAGGCTTCCTGCCGGAGGGCATGCTGGTGCATGACGACCTGAGGCGCAGGCGGCGGGAGACGGACGGCAGCGCGCTGATCCTGCTCGCCCCGGAGAGCCGCAGCGGCGCGACTGATCGCCTCGCCCGGCGGCGGTTTGGCGAGGCCTTTGAGGAGGCGCTGAACGACCACCTGCCGCTGATGCTGCTGCTGGCCGATACCGGCATGCTGCCTCAGGTGCTACAGGACGTGGCGTTGCAGGGTGAGGCCAGCCTCATGCGCCTCGCGCCGCTGTCGCGCGAGGTGCTCATCACGCATCTCGCCCACAGCCATGGTGTTGCAGCGGCGGATGAGCCGGCGATCCGCGCCACCCTGCCGCCCGACCGGCTGCTCTCGACCCTGTCCAGCACCGTGCTGCTGCTGGCCCTGCGCGCCCCCGAGCCCCGGGCCGTGGCCGCACGCCTGAACCGGCTGACCACGCCCGCCCAGACCAGCGGCCCGAACCTCAAGACGATGCGCGGTGACAGCCCGGCGCTGACCGCCGCGCGTTGTCTGGTCGACGACCTGCAGAGCTGGCAGACCGGCAGGACCCGCTGGACGGATCTGTCGCGCTCGCTGCTCTTCTACGGCCCGCCCGGCACCGGCAAAACCTGGCTCGCCCGCGCCATGGGCAATTCCGCCGGCATCGCCATGGTGACCGGGTCATTCGCCGAATGGCAGGCGGCCGGTCATCTGGGCGACATGCTGCGGGCGATGCGTCAGGCCTTTGCCGAAGCGCGCCGGCAGACACCCGCGATGCTCTTCGTCGACGAGATCGACGCCGTCGGTTCGCGCGAGGATGGCGATCGGCATGGCAGCAGCTATCGCCTCCAGGTAATCAACGCATTCTTGGCCGAGATGGATTCGATTGCCCGCGAGGAAGGGGTGATCGTCGTCGGCGCCTGCAACGATCCGAGCCGGATCGACCCGGCGGTACTGCGCCAGGGGCGGTTCGATCTGAGGATCGCTGTGCCATTGCCGGATTCCTCGGCTATCCAGGGCATTCTCGAACATCATCTGGGAAACTCATTTCAAGAAGGTGAACTCACCAATCTCGCGATTACCTGCATCGGCCAATCCGCCGCTGCGATCGACGCAGCCATCCGCGCCGCCCGCTCCGAGGCCCGCCACACTGGCCAGGCCCTGACCCCTGAGCTGATCCGCCGCCAGCTTGGCATCGCCGACAGCACGGACAGCCAGGTTCGTGATGGCCTCGATCGCCGCATCGCGCTGCATGAATGCGGCCATGCCCTCGTCGCCGCCGCGCTGGACCGCGGCCAGCCGACCCGGATCCTGATCACTCCAGAGGGCGGCGAGATCCACCGTGGTGACGCAACTCACGGTGCCTGTCTCGCCGATCACCTGGCCGAACTCACTGTGCTGATGGCCGGACGCGCCGCCGAAGGCCTGATCCTCGGCGAGATCTCCTCCGGAGCCGGCGGCTCCGACGGCTCCGATCTCGCCCGGGCCACCAGCCTTGCGCTCGAGATCGAGACGCAATCCGGCCTCGGTGTGATGGGCCCGGTCTGGAGCGACACCCCCGCCGCGATCGCGCTTCGCGAGCCGGCGATCCACCAACGGATCCGCCAAAGGCTCGAGGAGGCCGAACGGGCGGCCAGCGTCATCCTCACTGCCCATCGCGCGCTGCTGCAGCGCATGGCCAGCGATCTGCAGCACCACCGCGAACTCGCCGGTGCCGAGCTCATGAGCTGGCTCGCGCAGGTGATGCCGGGTTCCCGCGACGGCGATGATCCGGCACGGCAGGTCGCCGCAACATCTGACGGATCGTTGGACGCACCGGCAGGCGGATCGGAAACCGCACAGCCTGACGGACCGCAGGGCGCATCGGTGGTGGGACGGCAATCGGAATCGTGGCAGGCATCGCCCGACGGCTCGCGGCGCGCATGCGCGGGTGATATCTCCCACAGGCAGCAGGCCCATCCCGATCACCAGGGGGATCCGCATGATCGCCAGGACAGCCCTGAGGTCGAACAGGGTAGTCCTGATCCCAATCAGGCAATCTGACTCTGAACAAGGGTATCCCTACGACGAAGAGGCAGCCCTATTCTGTGCGGGGATCCTTTGCGGCAGCAAGTTTTTCTATCCGGTCAGGAAGCTCTTCAAGTGATGGCGCGGGCCACGCCCGCGCCCCTCTCACATCTTTTTCCGTTTCTCAAAGGCAACCTCCGCCTGCGGCGATTTCCTTTTCTTTATCTCTTCCCGGGGAAAGAAGCTTCGCGCCATAGGCGCGTTTTTATCTCTTTACATTTTCATCGGAGTGAAGATCGGATTTTCGGATATTTTCTGCCTCTCCCACAAATTATCCGGATTTTTCCTATTTTATTTCAATGACAAAGGAGCACCAGAAGCTCTCAGCACCACAGGGCGGCCAAAATCAAAAAGGGCAATCCCAAAAATCAGCGATTTTCGCCCCGTTATCCACAGAAAGCGCCGGTTTTCTCCCGCCACCCCCATTCGGAGACCGCCCCGATGCTCTATAATCATCTCAACAGCAAGATCCCCGGACAATCCGGATCGACGAGCACAACAACCCGCCGAAGCAACCCTTCGCGCGGAACAGGAGAGAATTGCCCGTGGAGCAGAGAAGGCAACAGCGCAAAGGCGAGGCCGGGGCTTATGCCCCGATCAAGCCTGCTGCCGTGCCTGACCCAAAGCGCTCTCCCGTCATCGCATCAATCTCCAAGGGCCGGCACAGGCCCTGCAAGCTGGCCACAAAACTGGATCGCCTGCGCAATGCGCTGACGGTCATAGCTGACTTGATCCTGCGCGACGCCACCTATGTGCCCATTTTCATCCGGCTCGAGGAAGAAATTGCCCTGGAAGAAGCAAAGTCGCAAAGCGATGCGCTGGCTCGCGCCCGCGCGATAATCTGCCAGAGCGCATTGCAAGATGCTGCTGCCTGAGAAGCGTGGCTACAAGGCTATGCGCTCGATCGCCTTCCGCCGGGTCTCCAGTGAACCACCTCGGCCATAGTCGGGCCGCGCGTATTTGTGGCCCATCAGCTCAGCCCGAATCCGGTCGTCGATCGCTGCCTCGGTCATGCGATCCTCGAACGAATGGCGCAGGCTATAGGCTGTATGCTTGGGCGTTTCGCGCAGGTCGTTATTGGTTAGATACTTGTTGACTGTCGCTGACCAGGTGTCGCCATCGTCGAGATAATGAGTAATACCACCCTTGGCGACGATCTGCTTCGCCGCGTCAAGTGACACGCCGAGCAAGGGGATATGTCGCGGCGACTGTGCGGTCTTCAGAACACGGGGAATCTGCTTCGAAATATCGATATAGGGGACCGGTCCCGCCAATTGCCAGGCCTCCGGTGCGCATCCGAGAATTTCCGAAGGGCGTGCACCGG
>JAGPGI010000330.1 GCA_018056045.1 Paracoccus sp. (in: a-proteobacteria) | reverse complement strand
ATCAGGTCGATCACACCGCCAAGCTGGGCGGCAGAGATCGGCGAGGTCTCGATGGTCAGGCCCTCTTTGTTCAGGCGGCCGAACAGCTCGTTGATGACCCAGTTCGCGGCCTGCTTGCCGTCGCGGCCCTGCGCCACGGCCTCGAAGTAATCGGCATTCTCGACCTCGGCGGTCAGGACGCCCGCGTCATATTCCGAAAGACCCAGTGCCTCGACAAAGCGGGCTTTCTTGGCATCGGGCAGTTCGGGCATGTCGGCCGCGATGCCGTCCACCCAAGCTTGTTCGATTTCCAGGGGCAGCAGGTCGGGATCGGGGAAATAGCGATAGTCGTGGGCTTCCTCTTTCGAGCGCATCGAACGGGTTTCGCCCCGGTCGGGATCGTAGAGCCGGGTTTCCTGCACGACCTTGCCGCCATCCTCGACGATGGCGATTTGGCGGCGGGCCTCATAGTCGATGGCCTGCTGAATGAAGCGCAGCGAGTTCATGTTCTTGATCTCGCAGCGGGTGCCGAGATGGCTGAAATCACCGGTTTCCTGATAACGCTCATAGGCGCCGGGCGGGCAGATCGAGACGTTGACGTCGGCACGCAGGTTGCCGTTCTGCATATTGCCGTCGCAGGTGCCCAGATAACGCATGATCTGGCGCAGTTTCGCGACATAGGCGGCGGCTTCCTCGGGGCCGCGAATGTCGGGGCGGCTGACGATCTCCATCAGCGCGACGCCGGTGCGGTTCAGGTCCACAAAGGACATGTTCGGGTCCATGTCGTGGATCGACTTGCCGGCATCCTGTTCCAGATGGATGCGTTCGATGCGCACGCGACGGGCGACGCCCGGCCCCATGTCCACGATCACCTCGCCCTCGCCGACGATGGGGTGGTAAAGCTGGCTGATCTGATAGCCCTGCGGCAGGTCGGGGTAGAAGTAATTCTTGCGGTCGAAGGCCGAACGCAGGTTGATCGCGGCCTTGATGCCAAGGCCGGTCTTGACCGCCTGCGCCACGCAGAATTCATTGATGACCGGCAGCATGCCCGGCATGGCGGCATCGACAAAGGCCACATGGCTGTTCGGCTCGGCGCCGAACCCGGTCGAGGCGCCAGAAAACAGCTTGGCGTTCGAGGCGACCTGGGCGTGAACCTCCAGCCCGATGACCAGTTCCCAGTCCTGCTTCGCACCCTGAATGACTTTGGGTTCGGGGGCGGTATAGGTCAGATGGTCAAGCATGGCATTTCCCTTGGCAAGATTGCCCGTCTTTTAGGGGTTAGGCGCCGGGCGGGCAAGGGTCGCGCACAATGACGACCCCAAGGCTACGGCTTCATGCCCGGCTGATTTCCTCCAGCGCGTCGCGCAGGCGGGGGCTTGGTCCGTCGTCAAGCTGCTATAGGTGTTCAGTCAAGCGCGGGATGGTGGTCTGCGGCCCCTTGCATTCGCTGACCAGCCAGCGGCCGACGATCATCAGGTCTTCGGCACGGGGGTCAGGTCAATCGGCCCAGCCGCGCCCGCCGGGACGGCCCTGACGCTCGGCGCGTTTGGGCTGGGTCAGCCCGTGTTCGGGGGCCTCGTCGCCATCCTCGTCATCCGCCTCGTCAACGACCGGCGCGGCGCTGGGGCCATGCGAGAAACGCTCGACCAGCGCGGCCTCGAGCTGACTGTTCAGCGTGCGGCTCAGCTCCACATATTCGGGGTTCTGGTCCAGCGCCACGCCCGGCTTCCAGACCTCGGCAAGCTGGCGCACATGGGCGCGGTCCATGCGGTAATAGATGCGCTCGAGCTCGGCGGCCTCATAGGGGGAGAGCCCCGCCTCCTCAAGCACATAGCGCCCCGCGCGCAGCGAGCTGTCAAAGGCCTCGCGCACGATATGGTCGGCCCCGGCATCGTAAAGCTGGAACACATGCACCCGGTCGCGCGCGCGAGAGATCACGGTGATGTCGGGGCGCTTTTCCTTGACATAGCGCACAAGGCGCAGGTTCGCCTCGGGGTCGTCCAGCGCCGCCACCAGCACCTGCGCCTTGTCGAGCCCGGCGGCGGTCAGGATCTCGGGCCGGGTCGGATCGCCGAAATAGCCCTTGAAGCCAAAGCGCCGCATGAGCTGGATCACCTCGAGGTCATGGTCCAGAACCGTGGTCTGGAAACCGGACATGGTGACAAGCCGGTTCACCACCTGCCCGAAGCGGCCCACCCCGGCGATGATGATGGGCTGCTGCTCCTCGATCACGTCGGGGATATCGGCGGCGCGCTCCTCGGCGATGCGGCGCGAGATATAGTCGGAGAGGATGAACAAAAGCGGCGTCGCCAGCATCGACAGCGCGATGACCAGCAGGAACGCCTGCCCCAGCGCGCGCGGCAGGATCGCCAGCGACACCGCATAGGACAGGAGCACAAAGCCGAACTCCCCAGCCTGAGCCAGTGACAGCGTGAACAGCGTGCTGTCGCGACCGCGCAGGCCGGTGACCCGCGCAATGCCGTGCAGGACCAACGCCTTGATGGCGATCATCACCACGGTGATGCCCAGCACCGTCACCGGGCTTTCGAACAGCACGTCGAAATCCATGCCTGCGCCGACGGTGATGAAGAAAAGCCCCAGAAGCAGGCCCTTGAAGGGGGCGATCTGGCCCTCGAGATCGTGGCGGAATTCCGACCCCGCCAGCATCACCCCGGCCAGAAAGGTGCCGAGCGCGGGCGACAGGCCGACGAATTCCATCAGCGAGGCGATGCCCACCACGATCAGCAGCGCCAGCGCTGTATCCAGCTCGTTCAGCCGCGCGGCATGGACATAGCGAAACAGCGGCCGGATCAGGTATTGCCCGATCAGGATGACGGCGGCGACCGCGCCCAGCGTGACCAGCGCCGCCCCCCAGCCGGGCAAGGCATGCATGAAATCGGCACCGGTATGGGCCTCGCCCTCGGCGCCCGGCAGCACGCGCGTGGCCAGAAGCGGCATCAGGGCGATCATCGGGATCACGGCGATGTCCTGCGTCAGCAAGACCGCGAATGCGCTGCGCCCACCCGCCGTCTGCATCAGCTGCTTTTCCGAAAGCGTCTGCAGGACGATGGCGGTCGAACTCAGGGACAGGATCATGCCCAGCGTGACCGAGACCTGCCAGCTTTGGTTCAGCAGCAGGCACACCGCCGTCAACAGCGCGATGGTGCCCAGAATCTGCATCCCAGCCAGCCCGACCAGCCGCTTGCGCATCTGCCACAGCGTGCGCGGCTCAAGCTCCAGCCCGATCAGGAACAGCATCATCACCACGCCGAATTCGGCGAAATGCTGCAGGTCGGCCATCTCGCCTTCGCTGCCGGCCAGCCCGAGGATCGGGCCGATCACGATGCCCGACACCAGATAGCCCAGAACCGAACCCAGCCCCAGCCGTGCCGACAGCGGCACCGCGATGACCATGGTCAGAAGGTAAACCGTGGCGACCAGCAGAAAGGATTCCATCAGCGCCCGTCCAGCATCCGCAATTCATGCACGCGGCCGGACTTCACATAGGTGATGCGCCCGTCGCCGATGGAGTTGATGGTGCCGCCATCGATGCGGTCGCCCAGACGCACGGTCACGATCTTGCCGTTGCGCAGCCGGATCAGCGCCCGGCTGGCCTTGCCGGCGCCGATGATGCCGATGATCGTCGTGCGCCCCGGATTGATGCCGCGCTTCTGGGTCGCGGATTTCGCCACCGAGGCCGAAGTGATCCCCTGCGACAGCGCCGCGGCCTCGACCTCGGGCTCGTCATCGACCTCTGGCGGCTTGTATTTCTGGCGACTGGCCAGCGCCGC
>JAGPGI010000038.1 GCA_018056045.1 Paracoccus sp. (in: a-proteobacteria) | reverse complement strand
TGTCGATCCGCTCGGCGACCAGCGCGATCTCATGCGCCATGCCCGAGGTCATCTGCCGGGTCACGTCCTCGAAATGGCGCTGCAGGAACATCACGGTCACGACGATGGTCACAACCACCACCGGCAGAAACAGGATCAGCGCCGCCCGACCGTAAAGCCCGCGCGGCATGAACCGTTTCAGCCAGTCGAAATTCATCGCGCCCCGCCCTTTTGCGGCCTTGGAATAGCGGCCGTCCGGCGGTTAGGTTAGCCCCATGACAAGCGCCACGAAAGCCCTGCGGCTGATTACCGCCGACAATCCCTCGCCGCTGACCGGTGCGGGCACCAATACATTCCTGCTGGGACGCGGGCGCATCGCCGTGATCGACCCCGGCCCCGACCTGCCCGCGCATCGCCAAGCCCTGCTTGAGGCCGCCAAAGGCGGGCGCATCACCCATATCTTTGTCACCCATGCCCATCTGGACCATTCCGGCGGCGCAATGGCGCTGGCGCGAGCGACAGGCGCCCCGATTCTGGGCTTTGGCCCGGCCGAATCGGGCCGCTCGGCGGTGATGGAGCGTCTGGCGCGCGATGGCGCCCTTGCCGGAGGCGAGGGGCTGGACCGCGATTTCACCCCCGACATCGCGCTGGCCGACGGCACGGTGACCGAGGATGAGGAATGGTCGCTGACCGCGCGCCACACGCCCGGCCATTTCGCCGGCCATCTCAGTTTTCAGCAGGACCGGACGGTGTTTTGCGGCGATGTGGTGATGGGCTGGTCCTCGACGCTGATCTCGCCGCCGGATGGCGATCTGGCGGATTATTTCCGGTCGCTGTCGCGGCTGGATGCGCTGGGGGCCGAAACGCTTTTGCCCGCCCATGGCGATGCCGTGCGCGACCCCGCCGCGCGCCTTGCCGAGCTGGCCGCGCACCGGCGCGAGCGCACCGCACAGATCCTGGCCGCGCTGCGCGACGCCCCCGGCACCGCCGAGGCACTGGCCCGCCGCATTTATGACGTGCCCCCCGCGCTGATCCCCGCCGCAACCCGGAATGTGCTGGCCCATCTGATCGCGCTATCCGAGCTGGGCGCGGTCACGCCCATGGGTCCCATCGCTGTAAACGCCGTGTTTTCCGCGACTTGAGCCGGATCTGGAAGTTAACCACAGGGTTTTTCGTCCAAGGCAAAAAAATCTGCGAAACGCTCTGGACGCCCCCGGAAACGGTTGCTATATCGCCCTCGTGTTCCGGCGTAGCTCAGCGGTAGAGCAGTTGACTGTTAATCAATTGGTCGTAGGTTCGATCCCTACCGCCGGAGCCAAACTCAGCTAACTCTTTGGTTTTGTTTGGATAAGCACCTCTCATAGGCTGCGGTGCATGTGTGTGTCATACATCTGACACCAGTTCGCGCCTTAGCACGCCCGTGAAATCGGCTCCTCAACGCAGGAGTTCGACATGGGCATCCAGATGCATACCTTTCGGCGCGGCGCCACCTACACGTGGCGCAAGCGTCTGCCTGCCAGCCTGGGCGGCGGGGTCTTTCAGATCAGCCTGCGCACCACCAACCCCTTGATTGGTCGGCGACTTGCCACAATCTTATGTGCTGAAAGCTGCGCGGTGGTCGATGCGATGATCCATGATGGCCTGAACAAGGACGAGGCACGCAAGCTGCTTGTGGCCGTCATCGCGCGTGAACATCACAAGATCGCGGCGCTGCGCTTGGCAGAAGCGGAAAACCCCGCCGCCGGTGCATGGGAACGGGCCAAATCCGCTGATTGGGCCATGGGCAAGGCATTGAGCTTGCTTGCGGAACGCGGCGCTTCTGGTTGCCATCTGACCGATGCGGATCGGGTTGCGATGCAGACCGAGGGGCGCAGCGATTCGGACATCAAGATGCTGGAACGCGTTCTGGATCAGGAAGCCCGGAACTATGCCGAGGATCCTCGGCAGGGTCTGAACAACCGGTCGTTCAGCATGATGCGGCATATTCTTGGCCGCGAACAGTTTTCCGCTCTGGAGCTTATCCACGGGCGGCAGATCTATTATCGCGGCCGCGGCGCGGTGCTGCTGAGTGGTTCAGAACAATCCATTTCCGAGCAGGAAACCCGCGAGGCGGCAGAGCTGGCACGATGCGATTTCGGTTCGGATCAGGACCAGCCCCCAGCTTCTCGGCAAGGCAGGGAAAACCCTACGGCTGATGACGGGGGCGCATCGCATTCAAGCTGGCCCGCACCATCGGCTGATCCATCACCGGCTGCAATTGCGACTCAGGCTGGGACTGACCCGCCCGCCTATGACCCGGCGCTCATGGCTCTGGTCGGACGGCTCATGGATGACAAGCGTCGCCAGAAAATGTCGGAGCCGATGATCACGCAGATGACGCAAAGCTTCAGGATTTTCGCCGAAGCCACCCATGTCAGCGACATCCGCTTTCTGCGTCAGGAGCATATCGCCAGATTTGTCGAGGTGATGCACAAGATGCCGGTGCATCATGGGAAATCTCCCAAGCAGCGCGACAAGCCGCTGTCCGAAATCCTGAAAAACCCGCTGAATCAGCCCGTCGGTTTGTCAGCAACGACGATCAATCGCAATCTGGGCTATCTTGGACAGCTTTTGATCAAAGGCCGCAGCGAGGGTTTCCGTAATCTGGGCGATCTTGATCCGGGCAGCCTGCGCCAACGCAAGACGAGGCGAGAACGCGACGAGCGTCCACCATTCAGCGCCGAAGACGTTCAGGCAATCTTTCGCCACCCAATCTGGCATGGTTATCGCAGCAAGGGCAAATGGCACGAGCCCGGCAATGTCGTCCTGCGTGACGGGCTTTACTGGCTGCCGATGATTGCCGCGCTCAGCGGTGCGCGACGCGGCGAGATTGCGGGGCTGAAGGCTGCGGAAATCCTGACCGTTGACGATATTCCCTGCATGATGCTTCAGATCAACGCGAACCGGGGCCTCAAGAACCTGACCTCGGCGCGCCTGGTGCCTCTGCATCCTCAGCTGCTGGAGATGGGTCTTGTGGCATGGGCGCAAGATCGAATGCTGCGCGATGGTCCGCGCGCCGATCTGTT
The DNA here is from genome assembly GCA_018056045.1 of Paracoccus sp. (in: a-proteobacteria). GTDB lineage: Bacteria > Pseudomonadota > Alphaproteobacteria > Rhodobacterales > Rhodobacteraceae > Paracoccus. Next base: position 9,525 of record JAGPGI010000038.1, on the reverse strand, counting down.
TCCCGACATGCGCCCCCAAAAGCTGCCGCCCATCGAACAAGCGACCGGCGATGAAGAGGGCGGGAAGTTCGGCGATCAGATCAACTACCGCTTTAATAAACTGGTGGATCGCCAGATCACCACTCAGCGTGCCGAAAAGACCTTTCATTCGTTTCGCCATTACGTCGCCACCCAGCTGGGGCGAATGGCGGATGTTCGCGAACAGGTCCGCAAGGATATTCTGGGCCATGCCGGAGGCTCGATGACCGAAGAGCGCTACACCGAAACCAGCCCGCCTGACCTCATGCTTGCGGCAATCTCCCGACTGCCGTGGCTGCCGTTGTGACAGAGGCTGAATTGATCGAAATCGGGGATTGCGATGAGATGGCCGACCGTATTGGTGGCGGTGTCCTGCGGCCCGGCGATTATGTGCTGATGATCAGCGATGGTCAGATTATCGGTGGGGAGCGGGTGACCGACAACACCCCGCCGGAAATGCTGCTGCCCGCGATGCAGGACTCGTATCCAGGCCACGATGCTGTTCTGGCAGAGTTCACCGCAGAGGGATTTGCGATAAGGATGCGATATCGCCGCGCCTGATGGAAATCGCGGCCAAGGGGCGGGGCTCGGCCTGCTCGCGGGATAACGGGCTGTCGTGCTAGGGGACGGGCTTGGGACACTGTCGGTATCCCGCGCAGTCGTAGCATCGCAATGGCACGCGCTCGGTTCCCACACCCTGCATCACGGGTCGCAAAAAGATCTGTTCCGATTTTCGCGGTTTTCGGTGATTCTCGCGCCGAGCGAAAGAACGTGGAAACAGAGGCTGCAACAAGAGTCCCCAAGAGCCGGGGGTAAAACAAAATCCATGATGACAGAACAATAGGATCAGACATGCCCCGCCCTAAGAAGCCCTCCGCCGATCTGGCCAAGCGCAGGGAAATATATGCCCCTCAGGCGGTCTGGGAAAAGGCCGGGACGCTTGCAAAGGCAGCGGGCATGTCCATCTCCGCATATCTGTTGCGGGACGTGATGGAGGCCCAGCAGTCCTCAGCAGTGGTTGATCTGTTGGAAGAACTTCAGGCAATGCGACGCGAACTGGCGCATGTCTCGCAGGCTCTTCAGACAGAGGGCAATCCTACCGTCATCAAGGTGCATATGGATCTGGTGACGATAGATCGCAGGCTGGTGCGTCTGGCAGAAAGTCTAGCGCTATGATGCTGACCTGGTCGCCACATTCCGGAGACAGGCCGGATACCAGTCCGAAAATCGCAGTGGATTACATGCTGAATTCGGCGGTGCGAAAGACAATCGCAGAGCAGCCCCTAAGTTTGCAGCGCGATCCGCAGCCAGAGCTTTTGCTGGGCGACAAGGATATTTTTCCGCTAGGTCTGAATGCCTTGCCATTCAAGCATCGCTACAACTTTGCCACGCTGTCTTTCCATGAGCAGGATATTTCAGTCTCCGCCTTCAATGCTGGCGACCCAGATTCACGGCAAAAAATTGCTCAGACCCTGAAGCTGTTTTTCGAAATCGCATGGGCCGGGGTTCCGGTTTCTGCCCGGATGCAGCCCCTGGTCGGCACCCACACCCATACCGGCAGGCTTGAAGTGAATATCATGATGGCGCGCGGCATTCGGAATGAAAATGGGCACTGGCGATCCTATAATGCACATTTCCCGAGAATGGGCAGTTCGGAAATCTGGGATTTCTTTACGGACTATGTGAACCTGAGGTTTCGATGGGCTGATCCGCGCGCACCTGAACGGCGAAAGCTGGTCAGACTGTCCAATAAAATCCTCAAGCAGAAGGCCGAAGCCGAAAGACTTGGAAAGCCATTTGACATCTCCGTGCCTGAGCAGACGGTGGCGTTGGCAGAGGATCTGATCAAACAAGGAGGCATCAAAGACCGCAAATATCTGATTGCCTCCATGAAGCCGGGGTTGGATACCATGGGTATCAACGTTGTGCAGTCAAGAAAGAACGACGTCGTTTTCCTTGAGAGAAGCACCCACCGAAAGTGGGCGCTCTCCGGGCTGTGTTTCAGTCAGGAATTTTCGCCGGGCGCCCAGTTCATGCGGGTTTATCTACAGGAGCCGGGGGTCGATCCCGACTGGCCTGCCGCAATAAGGCGCCGCCGCCGCCAGAGGATTACCTCCTTGCGAGAACTGATTCATTCCTATGAAGAACGTGCAACGTATAATTCGCGACGTTACGGCTTTTCAAAAAGACCCGACCCAGACTTCTGGCAGATCCTGCGTCAACAACCCGGTATTGATCTGCCAATCTCCCATCCCAGAATCACAGGAGGCTATCTTGACGGATATGCTCAGCCCGCTGGAATTGAAGCTCACACAGCAGATCGAGCAGTTTCTTCATCAGCAAAACAACCGGATTCAGCATCTCGAGGATCGCGTGGCACAACTCGAGGAAGAGCGCGCCGCGCTGACGACCATGCTGAATTTATTCGACGCGCTGAAAACCCCTTTGAGCTCTTCGTAAACCTAGGGCGCCGCCTGGCGCGGATCATGTCTAACCTGCGGCGCAGGCAGGCCGGGCGAATTCTGGCAAAAGCAATGCGCGAGCATTTTTTGCAAAGATGGCAAAACATTGGCAACAGGTTGGAGACTTTGAATGACGGCACCCTCACCCCCAACAGAATGGCCAGCGCTTTTGGCCGAACTGCGCAAGCTGACGGCATTGATCGGGCCGCTACAGGCATTGCTGGCGCAGGAAGAGGCGCCGGGCCTTTCGGACCGGATCGACCTCTTTCTGGCCGAGATCACCCGGGTGGGCGATCAGGTGGAACGGGCGGCAACAGCAATGGAGGCCGAGGGCCAGAGCCGCGATCTGATGCAACAAATCACAAAGAATCTGGCCGTGCAGAAACACCAGATCGACAAGTTGCAGGGCAGGATGGCACAGATTCTGGGCGTGTTGGGCGCACCACTGGACGGCAGCGACTGACGCGCGCCGAGCTGATCTGCCGTGCCCGGCAGATCGCGCAGGACGAGGGGATCGAGGCGCCGCGCCTGTCCTTCGTGCGGGACGAAGATCAGGAGCGGCTTCGGATGGCGTTCGGCACCACGGTGATCATGGTCAACGGCGACGGCAATCTTGTGCAAGATGTCGGCGTGTCGGAGCCGGATCTGCCCTGACCACCCTCACTGCCCGATAACATAGACTACCGGCGTCCTGCCCTCTGCGCCTTCGATGGCATAGATCGCGATTTCTCTTTGGATGGCCTCGATGCCGGTGGTGTTTTTCAGCGGATCATAGGGCAAGTTGGCGGTCAGGGGCTGGCCTGCGCCTGCGGCGAAAGTCGGGACGCCGCGGCCGCCGGTGATCGGGGCTTTGCGGGCCTGGCGGATGTCTTCGCGGTCGTAGTCAGCGATGGTGGTGAGGCCGTCGAAGGCACCTGCGGCATCGCCGAGGAATGTGGTGAACGCCGCTTCCGCGCTGGTGGCGGCGGGCTGTTCGATGACGCCGTAAGCGCCGGTCAGGACATGGCTGCCGTCCTTGGGTTCAAAGATCAGCACGGCGCAGCGGTCGAACACCTCGGGGGTGTAGCAGGCGAGGCCCGGGCCAAGGCCCCTTGTGTCGACCGCGCTCGCCCCGCTTCCGTAAAGCAGGTCGGTCACGCTGATATGCTCGCCGTCCTGCGGCATCCAGCCGGCCTCGCGTTGCTGCAGATACAGCCGGAAGCCCTTGGCCGGATCATGCGCCTCGTCCTGTTGCACCGCGCCGTCCTTCCAGAAATAGGCCACGCGCTTGGCGGTGCCCCAGTTTACAAAATCGCTGCTGGCCATCACCGGCCAGAGCGGCTGCAACTGCTGTTTCGCCTCGTCCCAGCGCGTGCCAAGCGGCGGGATCCCGGCGGCGGTCAGGATGGTTTGCCGCGCCGCCTCGGTCTGTGCGACCACAGCATCAGGATCCGCGGCGATGGCGTCAGGCGGAGTGATCTGGCCGATCTCGCTGCCCCTGGTGGTGGAAAAGATGACGCTGGCGACATGGCCCTCATAGCCGCCGCTGCGGGTTTGGGATTTGCGAATGTCGCGCACCGTCACCAGCGCCAGCAGACTGTCCTGGCCGATCTTCTGGCGCAGGGCGCGGCCTTCGTCGCGCGTCGCCGGGAACAGCGCGACGTCCTGCCAGTTGCGGAAGAACAGGCTGCGACCCATGGACAACGGCAGGCGCGAGGTCGGGGTAAAGATGCTGACCGGAAAGCCGCCGCGCGCGCTGTCGTAATCGCCAAATTCGGCGCGAATCGACAGCACCACCTCGGCCGTGGCGGGGTCGATATTGGCGCGGTCGGCCGCAAGGCGGGCCATGACCTTGGTCCGTGCCTCGTCGCGGCTGAATTCGTCGGCGGCGAGATATTCTGGGTCTTGCAGCGCCAGCGCCTCAAGGTCGGGCGCGGTGCCGTCGAGGGTTTCCAGGAAGGCGCCCCACCAGGCGGAATCGGGATCGGTATAGGTTTCGGCCAGCGACGGGGTGGCCAGCGGCGCGGCCAGGATCAGGCCGAGGCAGGTGGTCAGAGCGAGGGTCTTGAGCATGGGGGCGTCCTCCGGAAACGGGCATATAAGCGGGATGGCCGCCGCGCGGCGGCGCGGCGGGGGCTGGGGCATGGGATTGTCGGGCGGCGTGTCGTGCGCTGCGCAAGGATTGCGTTCGTCAGATGCGCGCATTGCGCATCGCGGCCCGGACGTGCCGATCCTAGCGGATCAGCGCCTCGAAGCTGGCAAAGATGCCGTTGGGCGTCGGACGATAGCCGAGGCCTCGCAGCGTCGCCTCGATGTTCCGGCCGGGATCCACGCCCGGATGGCAGGCGCGCAGATACATGTTCGCGACCAGTTCCGTCGCGCCAGAGATCTGGCCCAGGTTCAGGCCCTGATAGCCGCCGCCCTTCAGCCCAAAGGCCGGGCGGGCGGTGCTGCAAAAGAACCGCACCTCGGAGGGCGCCTCGAACTTCAGGCGCCTTTTCGGCGTATCGGGCCGGTCCGAGACCGCCTCGCGCAGCGTCACCCGGACCAGCTGGCCCGGCACCCGTGCCGAGCCCTGCCCTTCGACGCGGCGCCCGCTCTGGTCGTAATGCAGGCATTCGCCCATCTTGCAGCGGCCAAGATAGGTCTCGGCGGCGACCGGGCTGGCCAGCGCTGCCAGCGCCAGGGCAAGGAAAAAGGATTTGGGATTCATGCAAAACTCCTGCGAAAGATGTGCGAGATCAAAGGGAATTGCGGGCCGAGATCCCTACCGGAACCAGTATGCCTGGCCGCGGCTGAAGATCACGCTGCCAGACTGAAGAACCAGCCCCAGCGCGACGACGCCACAGACCACGGCGCCTTCCCAGACGCCGGTCGCCCAGAACACCACCAGGCCCGCCAGAAACAAGGCCAGTTGGCGCCGCAGCTTCGGAATCTTTTCCGGGCCGACGACGCGACCGCTGGCGATGCGGCCGACGCCGCGCTGCGCATGGCAGGCGGGGCAAGTCCGGACGCTGCGTTTGACCGGCGTGCCGCAGTGGCCACAGTCGATTGTCGGTGAGGGTTCAGGCATCGCGGGCCTCCGTCAGATCACGATTTGAATTCATAGCATTTGCGGTGTAGCATCCTTCCCGAACCATCCGGAGCACAGCCCTTGTCGATAAAACCCGCGCCCCGCACCGTCGAGCCCCTCGCCCTGGCCTTCGCCACCGTCCTGCGCCGCCGCCGTCTGGCGCAGGACCTGTCGCAAGAGGCGCTGGCGCGGCGCGCCGATGTCTCGATGCGCTTCGTCTCCCTGCTGGAGCTTGGCCGCCACATGCCGACGATCAACACCATGCAAAAGCTGGCCCGGGGGCTGGGCATGCCGCTGTCGGATCTGGTCCGCGAGGCCGAGGACGAGCCGCCGCAGGAATAGCTGGGCCGCCAGAACACCCGTGATCGTTGGCCTGCAAAGGGCAATCCTGACGCGAGGGATTGACCGCAAGTGCGGTTTCCGAGTCGGGTCGCGCTGCGCGCATTGTCCTGGCCGCGTCTCCATTAGCCCTTCTCCCGCGCCGCCAGCAGCCGCATCGCATCCGCCAACACGCCCGCCTCGAACTCGGGGCGCAGCTGCCCATCGAGTGAAAGCAGCGCGATCTTGAGGCGCAATTCCGCCAGATTGCCGGCGGGCCGCGCCGCAAGCCCGGTCTCGATATCGCGGATGCGGTGCTGGATCCGGTCCATCCCGGCCATCGCCGCACGGCCTGCGTCAGTCGTAGCAAAGCCCGCTTCGGCGGCACGATGATCGCAGGCGGCATAATCGACCCAAGCCTTTTCCAGCGCGGCCCGGGTCGTCAGGAACGCAGGATCAATCTGGTGGTCAGCACCTTCCCCGGCGACGCCAGCCTGCATCAGATCCGATAGATCCGGCAGCGACAGGCCGTCCGGTCCCTCTGCCAAAACACCATCCGGCCGGCCGTTGTCGATTTCCGGTTCCTGCATCGGCCACCCCTGAACACTGGTTGAAACTCACCGCACTATGTGAGCAATATACAGTGATATTTGCAAGAGGGGCAGCGACAATTATTTCCGGCATCAAAACACGACCCACAGATCCGCTCATTCCCTCCTTCGCCACGGTGCTACGAAGGCGGCGCGAGGCGCTGGATCTGTCGCAAGAGGCACTGGCCCGGCGCGCCGGCATCTCGACGGTCTTCGTCGGCAGGGTCGAAAGCACCCGTAATCAGCCGACGATCAACTCCATGCAGAAGCTGGCGACGGGACTGGACGCGCGGCTCTCGGACCTGATCCGCGAGGCCGAGGCGCTGGCGAAGCGGTGAAGGGTTAGACGCGGCGCAGAGCCGCAGCAGGTGCATACTGGATCATCCGGCGTCCGCGCGCGCATTCCTTCGCGGTCCCGATCGCGCAGCAAAGGTCGCCACAGGCTTGCCCGGACAATGCCGCGGCAGGCCCCCTGGATCAGCGACAGCCGCTGCGCATGGACTGCATGGCGATCCGCGTTCAGCATGATCAAAGGGTGACAAGCCTCAATTGATCAAATGAAGCTTTGATGATGAAACCTGCGGATCCGCAAAGTCGGACGCGGCCAATATGTTCATTTGATCATTGGGTGATCTGCTTCATTGCCTCATTGGGTGGAAAGCCTCATATGATCATGGTGCCAGCGACTAAGACGTTACCCCAGACTTCTATCCAGCGTGAGCAAGACGCCGGATTTGAGCTTCAGCTGTTTGGACGGGATAGGTAACCGGGTCTGGCGCGACGGGGCTATCCCGGTTCTCTCAGCATAGGCATTCACGCAACTGGTCACGACCTTGATGGCACCGCCGGGGCCGCCACAGGTTTGCCCGGCCAATGGCGCGGCAGGCTCCCTTTATCAGCGACCACTGCTGCGCAGGGACTGCGCTGCAACGCGCGTTCAGCATGATCAAATGGTGACAATCTTCATCTGATCATCTGGGGATTTGAATGCGCAACCTGCGGATCTGCTGTGATGGACACGAGCCAGAATGTTCATTTGATCATTTGGTGATCTGCCTCATAGGCTCATTTGGTGATTGTCTTCATTTGATCATGGCTCATGTGACGGCGCGGTATGGGTGACGGCCGCTCCTCTACACCAAACACCATCCGCTAAAATTCTTAATAAACAGTTCCCTCTCTGGACCTGTTGGTGCTTTGCCCGGCCCTGCCCAACGGATAGGCAGGGGTGAGCCATCCGAAACGTCTGGTGAATCCCGCCCTTGCTGCCATTACCCTTGTTCTCGCCGGTGCTTTGCCCGCCTGTTCCGGCGAAACGGTCGACCCCGATCTGCAGGGCGTGGCCTCGGTCATTGACGGCGACACCATCGAGATTCACGGCACGCGGATCCGGCTGAACGGCATCGACGCGCCGGAAAGCGGCCAGCGTTGCCAGAACGCGCGCGGCACGGCATGGCGTTGTGGCCAGCAGGCGGCGTTGGCGCTGTCAGATCGGATCGGACGACGGCAGGTCAACTGTCAGCAGACCGACACCGATCGCTATGGCCGGGTGGTGGCGGATTGCTTTGCGGGCGGCGAGAACCTGAACCGCTGGATGGTGCGCGAGGGTTGGGCGGTGGCCTACCGCCAGTATTCGACCGCCTATATCGCCGCCGAGGACGACGCCCGGACCGGCCAGCGCGGGATCTGGCAGGGCCGTTTCGACATGCCCTGGGATTGGCGTGCGGAACGTCGTAGCGGTCAGAATGTGGCACCGACAATGCAGAGGCTTTACGAATTCGCAGGACAAAACTGGTCCTGCGGCCCGCGCCGGACCTGCTCGCAGATCGGCAGCTGCGACGAGGCGCGCTGGTATCTGCAGAACTGCCCTTGGGGCGGCAAGCTTGACCGCGACAATGACGGCATCCCCTGCGAGAGTATCTGCTGAGAGATTCAGGCGGTCCGGCATCTCGGCGCGGGGTCGTGTCGCCTGCGATGGCAGCCGGATCGTCAGTTCACTGCGGCTAATCCGCCAGTCGCCTCACCGACCAGCCGCCGCTGTGCCCTTTGCGCAACCAGGCCGCGACCAGCTGAAACCCGCTTTGCGGCCAGTCCTTCGGCGTGTCGATCAGCACCAGCTCTGCAATGCCGAACCCGGCCTCATCCAGATCGCGCAGCCGCGCCCTGGTCGTCAGATTGGTCAGCGGCGCCAGCCAGACGATACTCGGCGCGATCCGCATGGCATGGCGGCTGAAATCGCGCAGCCGCGACCAGGGCGGATTGGTCATCACCCAGTCGACCGGTTCGTGCCAGTCTAGAAAATCGCGTCCCTCGGTGATCTCGCACCAATGCCGGTTAAGATGGGCGGGAAACAGGTCGTGAAACGCCCCTCGCCCTCTGGCCGGGTCCAGCACCTTGCCCGTCATCCGATCTGCGAAATACGCGATCACCGCTGCCGCCAGCTCCGGCGGCGTCATCACCAAATCCTGCGCCGGGGTATTCGTCGCAGGCACCAGACCGCCGCGTCCCGAGGGGGCCGCACGCAGAACCGGCCTGACGCGCAGCACTGCCGCCGCCCTGACCAGCGTTGCGACCGTCGCACCCAGATCCCGCTCAAGCGCAATGATAACCGGTCGGCTGACCCCGATCCGATTGGCCAGCTGCGCCTGGCTGAACCCCCGCGCCCGCCGCCGATCAGCCAGAGCCCGCGCCGCCTGCACCCGGTCCGGCGCCCAGCCCCAGCGCAGATCCAGCACCGCCATGACCGCAACCAGCGCCCGAACACCACCCTCGCCCCGCTCGAGCGCCCGCAGCGTCGGCAGGCTGATCTTGGCTGAGGCCGCGACTGAGGCTTGCGTCAGTCCATATGTGCAACGCGTTGTGCGCAAGGTATTCATGTCAAGAATTTCTTGCTTTTATTGCGATCAAAAGGAAATGATTCATTACACCATCTGCACCGAGTCATCCCGTCGACGCCAGACGAAAAACGTTGAGAAGGGCGGAAAGCAGTCGTTCGCTGCGGGTGCAAAAAGGTTCGGCACTATAAACAAGTGCGAACATTGGGCGCTGGCCACTATACAGCATCTTGAGGGAAGTTGACGCGAAC
>JAGPGI010000037.1 GCA_018056045.1 Paracoccus sp. (in: a-proteobacteria) | reverse complement strand
CTCGTGGTCATGGCACTACCTGCTTGGAAATTTCCACTCGCTGCCTTACCCCTTGGCCCGTCCGGGCGCAACCGCCCAGCCAGCAAAGGAAGCATGATGCGCCCCGGTTATGACGAATCGCCCCTGAACCCCGTGCCGCCCGTGATCTGGGCGCTGGTCCTGCCGATGATCGCCTTTGAGGCCTATTTCGGCCTTGGCCAGCTTGGCTTTATCGGCGGCGGCCAGCCCGGTGCGGGCATGGCCCTGCGCCAGATCGCGGCCGAGCGCACCGCCTATGTGCCCGAATTCGTGCTGCGCATGTGGGAGCTGAGGATATTCTCGCTGGATCAAAGCTGGCGCATCCTGACCTATCCCTTTGTGCATCTGTCGATCACCCACGCGCTGTTCGTCATCGTATTCACGCTGGCTTTGGGGAACCTGATCGCCCATCAGTTCCGGGCCTGGGCGGTGATCGCGCTGTTCTTTGGCTCGGCCGTCGGCGGGGCGCTGGTCTATACGCTGGTCGCCGGGCTTATGCCGCAGGTCCGCTTTCAGCCGCTGATCGGCGGCTATCCGGCGGTTTATGGCTTTGTCGGGGCCTTCACCTTTCTGCTGTGGACGAGGCTCGGGCAGGAAAACGCCAACCGGCTGCGCGCCTTTACGCTGATCGGCATGCTGCTGGCATTCCAGCTGGTCTTTGGCATCCTGTTTCAGGATGGCAGCCTGACCTGGATCGCCGAGATCGCGGGCTTTGGCTGCGGCTTTCTGTTGTCCTTCGTGCTGGTGCCGGGCGGCATTTCGCGGGTGATGCGCCAGATCCGTCAGCGCTGACGCCGGAACCCGGCCCGCAGATCCGAGGGGCGGATGGCGCCAAGCGCCACCGCCGCCACGCCGTAAGCCGCGATGCCGCCAAAGACCAGCGCGGCCAGCGCCAGATAGCGCAGGCTGGGGGTCTCCAGCATCTCGCCCAGTCCCAGCCGCATCGCCCAGATCACCGCGCCCATGATCAGCGAGGCCAGAACGATGCGGGGCAGGCGGTGGCGCAACCGCGCGTCCAGCGCCGCCGCCTCGCCAAAGGCGCGGGTGCCGCGCCAAAGCTGCGCCGCCATGATCCAGCCGGCGATGGTCGTGCCCCATGCGGCGGCCGAGAAGCCGATGAAGGGCGCAAGCCCCAGCGCCACCAGCGCATTCACCACCATCGACCAGACGGCAAAGCGGAACGGGCTGCGCGTGTCCTCGCGCGCGAAATACAAGGGTTGCAGCACCTTTTGCAGCACAAAGGCCGGCAGGCCGACGCCATAGATCGCCAGCGCCAGGGCCGTCGGGCCGACATCGGCCTGCAAAAAGGCGCCGCGCTTGAACAGGACCGAGATCAGCGGATAGGCGGCCACCACCAGCGCGACGGCGGCGGGCACGGTCAGGAACAGCGCAAATTCCGTGGCGCGGTTATAGGCATGGCGGCCTCCGTCCGTGTCGCCCGCCTTCAGCCGGCGCGAGATATCGGGCAAAAGCACGATGCCGATGGCGATGCCGACCACACCGAGCGGCAATTGATAAAGCCGGTCGGCATTGGTCAGCCAGGCGATCGCCCCGTCAAAGAACGAGCCGACCTGACGCCCGACCAGCAGGTTGATCTGCACCACCCCCCCGGCCAGCACGGCGGGCGCGGCCACGGCCAGCAGGCGCTTCATGTCCGGCGACAGGCGCGGGCGGCGGATGCGCAGCGCAAAGCCCATGCGTTTTGCCGCCCACCAGACGCAGAAAAGCTGCGCAATGCCCGAGATCGGCGTGGACCATGCCATCGCCAGACCCATGTCCCAGCCCCGCCAGTCGGCCAGCAGCATGGCGGCAATCAGGATGAAGTTCATCAGGACCGGCGCGGCGGCGGCGGCCATGAAGCGTCCGCCCGCGTTCAAAAGCCCCGACAAGAGCGCCGTCAGCGAGATGAACAGGATATAGGGAAAGCAGATGCGGCCATAGGTGACCGCCAGATCGAAACGTTCATCGCCCCGAAAACCGGCGGCCTGCATCAGCACCAGCCAGGGCATGGCGAAATTGGCGATGACCGAGACCACCAGCACGACGAAGGCCAGACCCGAGAAGGCCTCTTCGGCAAAGCCCCGGGCATTCTCGTCGGATTCAAGGCGCTTTGCGAACATCGGCACGAAGGCGGTGTTGAAGGCGCCCTCGGCGAAAAAGCGGCGGAACATGTTGGGCAGGGTAAAGGCCACGATATAGGCCTGCGCCACCGGGCCAGTGCCCAGATAGGCCGCGATCATCACATCGCGCACAAAGCCCACGATGCGGCTGGCCAGCGTCCACGCGCCAACCGACAGAAAGCCGCGGATAAGTCTGATCGGTTGCATCGCCTGTCTTTCATAAATCCTAGAACGATCCGCCCAGGGGGCGTTCGGCCTTTTCGGCGCGTTCGGTGCCGTCCTTGATCGCCTGCCGCAGTTTCTTTTCCAGCGCCTCGCGTTTGGCCTGCTGGTGCAGTTTCAGCCCGAACATGTCCTTGACGTAAAACGTGTCGACGACCTGCGCGCCAAAGGTCGCGATCACCGCGCTGGCGATCTGGATATGGTTTTCCGCCAGCGTCCGGGTCAGGTCGTAAAGCAGGCCGGGGCGGTCGCGGGTATCGACCTCGATCACGGTATAGACGTCGCTGCCTTCGTTATCGAAGATGATATGGGTCGGAAAGCGGAAGGCGGAATTGCGCTTCTTGGGCTTGTCGCGCCCGGCCAGCGCCTCGCGGGCGACGATCTCGCCCTTGAGCGTGCGTTCGATCATCTTGCGCAGGCGCGGCAGGCGGTCGGCGGAATAGGGGTGGCCGTCGCCGTCCTGCGCCCAGAACACTGCGGTCGCAAAGCCGTCCTTGGTGGTATAGGTGCGCGCGTCGACGATATTGGCGCCGACCAGTGCGAGGGCCCCCGCCATGCGCGAGAAGATCCCCGGATGGTCGGCCAGCACGAAGGCCGCCCGCGTCGCGTCGCGGTCGGTATCGGGATGCAGGTCGATGCGGATCTCGTCGTCGCCGATCCCGTCCAGCATCTGCGAAAACACCGCCTGCGTATCGGTGGGCAGGCCTGACCAGTAGCTGTCGTAATGCCGGCCAAGTTCGGTCTTGATCGCCTTCGGCTCCCAGCCGCGGGCGGTCAGCAGGTGGCGCAGCGAGCGCTTGGCCTCGCCGGTGCGCTGTTCGCGGTTCAGTTCCTCAAGGCCGTTTTCCAGCGCGGCGGCAGTTTCCTTGTGCAGCCGGCGCAGCAGCATGGCCTTCCAGTTGTTCCATGTGCCCGGGCCGACGCCGCGAATGTCGCAGACCGTCAGCACCAGGATCAGGTCCAGCCGTTTGCTGGTCTTGACCGCCTTGGCAAAGTCTCGCAGCACGCGCGGGTCGGCGATGTCGCGTTTCTGGGCCACATCCGACATCACCAGATGGCTGCGGATCAGCCATTCGATGGTCTCGATCTCGTCCGCCGGCAGGCCGAAACGGGTGCAGATGCGCCGAGCCAGCCGCGCGCCCAGGATCGAGTGATCCTCGGCCCGACCCTTGCCGATATCGTGCAAAAGCACCGCCAGATAGATGACGCGGCGGTTGATCTTGCCCTTCATGATGCCGCTGACGACGGGCAGGTCCTCGACCTCCTCACCGCGCTCGATCGAGGCCAGGGCGGCCACGCATTGGATCAGATGCTCGTCCACCGTGTAATGATGATAGACGTTGAACTGCATCATCGCCACGACCGGGGCGAATTCCGGAATGAAGGCCGCGAGGACCCCCAGTTCGTTCATGCGCCGCAATGCGCGTTCGGGATTGCCGTGTTTCAACAGCAGGTCAAGGAAGATGCGCACCGCCTCGGGGTCCTGACGCACGCGGTCGTCGATCAGGTCCAGATTGGCCGCGACCGCGCGCATGGCGTCGGAATGGATCAGGATGCCGGTGCGCAGCGCCTCCTCGAACAGGCGCAGGATGTTCAGCGGGTCCGACAGGAACTGCTTTTCATCGCTATAGGTCAGCCGGCCCCGGTCGACGCGAAAGCCCGCGCGGACCCGGCGGCGGCGCTGGAACAGGATGTTCATGATCGGCGCCTTGTAAAGGTGCCGGGCCTCAAGCGCGACAAGGAAGACGCGGGTTAGCTCGCCCACCTTGGTCGCGTGCAGGAAATAGTCCTGCATGAAGATCTCAACCGCGCGGCGGCCGCCAAGATCGCGGTAGCCCATGCGCTTGGCGACCTCGACCTGCATGTCGAAGGTCAGCTGATCGACCGGGCGGCCGGCGATCAGATGCAGATGGCAGCGCACCGCCCACAGGAAATCCTCGGCCTGCCAGAAGGTCAGATGCTCTTCGCGGGTGAAAAAGCCCAGGCTCACCAGCTCGACGGCGCGGTCGACGCGGTGGATGTATTTGGCGATCCAGTAAAGCGTCTGCAGGTCGCGCAGGCCCCCCTTGCCCTCTTTGACATTGGGTTCCAGCACATAGCGCTGGCCGCCCTGACGGCGGTGGCGCTCGGAGCGTTCGGCAAGCTTTGCCTCGATGAATTCGGGGACCGAGCGGTCGAAAAGCTCGGACCAGAGCCGGTCGCGCAGGGTCTCGGCGGTCGAGGCATGGCCGCAGATCAGGCGGTGTTCCAGCAGGCTGGTGCGGATGGTGATGTCGCCCGCGCCCAGCCGCAGGCAGTCGTCGATGCTGCGCGTGGCCTGGCCGATCTTCAGCTTGAGGTCCCACAGCATGTAAAGCATCGATTCGACGACGCTTTCGGCCCAGCCGGTGACCTTCCACGGGGTCAGGAACAGCAGGTCCACATCTGATTGCGGCGCCATCTCTGCCCGGCCATAGCCGCCGATCGCGAGCACGGCGAGGCGCTCGGCATCGGTGGGGTTGGTCAGCGGATGCAGGATGGTGGTGGCGACGTGATGGATCGCGGTGACGGTGGCGTCGGTCAGCGTGGCGATGGCGCGCACGGTCTCGCGCGCGGCGCGGGGATGGGACATGAAGCCCGCCGCGATGTCGCTGATCGCCGAGGCGCGGGCCTTGGTCAGGATCTCGACGGTTTTCGCCCGGATCTCGCGCGGCTCGGTGATGTCGGCCAGCGCCTCGGTCAGGTCGGGCAGGAAGCTCTCGGGCGTGAACAATGAATGCGCCCCGGGCAGTGCCGGGGCGCTTTGTGGCAATTGGTCGGCGGGCTTTCCGATCAAGATCAGAACCCGAAACCGCCGAAGCTGCGCGGTGCGGGGTCCAGCACCACCAACTGGTTGTTGCGGATCGTCGCCACGGCCAGCGCGCGTTCATTGGTGCCGTCGCGGCGCAGCCGGAAGGCGCCGCCGACACCGGCAAAGCCCGAATTCTGCGTGAGCCCCGCCGTGGTCAGTGCATTTCGCTTGCCTGCCCGCACCAGCGCCGCGATGGCCGCGACACCGTCGTAACCCAGCGCGCTCAGATCATGCGGGGTCTCGCCATAGGCCTGACGGTAGCGCTGGTCGAACTGCGCCTTCATCGCGGTGTCGGGAATGGCGAACCAGCCGCCCTGCGTGCCGCGCAGCTGCAACCGGGCCGAGGGCTGGTCCCAGCGCGTCAGCCCCATCATCTGCACCGTGGCCGAGGTAACGCCGGCATCCGCCAGCTTGTCGGTCAGATAGGGCAGCACCGCGCCCTGGTTGGCGGTCAGGAAGACCGCATCGACATTCCCCGACAGCGCCGCCTGCGAGACATTCGGGACGATCGCGTCGATGCCCTGCTTGGACAGTGGATGCGTGACCGAACCGGCCAGCGTGCCGCCATTTTTCTGGATCGCGCGCTCGATGGCGCGGGCGCCGACCTGACCGGCGGCGTCGTCCTCGGCCACCATCATGATCCGGCGCTTGCCGTTCTGGACGCCGTATTTCACCAGCCGGTCGGCGACGTTATCGAAGGTGTTGCCCAGCACGAAGACATTGCCGCCGGCAATATCGGTGTTGTTCGAGAAGGACAGCACATTGATGCCCTGCGGCGCCATGGCATTGCCGACAGCATTGGCGCTGTCGGCAAACAGCGGGCCAAGGATGATCTTGGCGCCATCCGCGGCGGCCTTGTTGGCCTGCGCGACGGCCTGCGCCGGATCGGCGCCGGCCTCATAGATGCGCAGGTCGATGGTGGCGCCGCGCGCATCCGCAGCCGCCATCTTGGCGGAATTGGTCAGCGAACGCGCAAGCCAGTCCAGATCGGCGCTGCCGGCGCCTGCGGGCACCAGCATGGCCACCTGCACGGGCTGTGAGGGGTCGATCATCGGCCCGGTCTGCGGGCCCGTGGCTCCGATTCCGACCGGCTCGCAGGCGGCCAGCGCCAGGGCGGAAAGGACGGCTCCGA
The DNA here is from genome assembly GCA_018056045.1 of Paracoccus sp. (in: a-proteobacteria). Lineage (GTDB taxonomy): Bacteria > Pseudomonadota > Alphaproteobacteria > Rhodobacterales > Rhodobacteraceae > Paracoccus. Next base: position 6,267 of record JAGPGI010000037.1, on the reverse strand, counting down.
TCCGCGCGAAGGGCCGGCGCAGGTCGAAAGCGCCGCGGATCGTTGTCAGGACGGTCATGGCGTGATTCCCTGTGGTCGAGGCTGGGGGTTTGTCGGGGGCAGGTTATTGGCATATGCCGGACATGGCAACTTGCCCGGTGGCGCCGGGAGACATGGACAGGAGACCCGCATGGAGGACAGCACAGGCTCAACCGGAACGGGTGCGCGGCCGCTTTCCGTGACCATCGGGACCGTCGCCCCGGAACCGGCGCTGCATCTGGTGGCGACGCCCATCGGCTCGGCCCGCGACATCACGTTGCGCGCGCTGGATGTGCTGAATACCGCCGATGTCCTGGCGGCCGAGGACACGCGGAACTTGCGCCATCTGATGGATATTCATGGCATCCAGCTGCGCGGCCGGCGGATCATTGCCTATCACGATCACAATGCCGACCGGCAGCGCCCGGCGGTTCTGGCGGCTTTGGCCGAGGGAAAATCGGTCGCCTATGCCTCGGATGCGGGCACGCCTCTGGTTGCGGATCCGGGCTACCGGCTGGCGCGGGACGCGGCCGAGGCGGGTTTTCTGGTGCGCGCGCTGCCCGGCCCTTCGGCGGCACTGGCTGCACTTTCGGTTTCGGGCCTGCCCAGCGACCGCTTTCTTTTCGTGGGTTTTCCGCCCTCGGCTTGTGGCGCGCGACGGAAATGGATCGACAGCTGGCGCGAGGTCGAGGCCACGGTCATCGTTTTTGAAAGCCCGAGGCGTGTTAAGTCGTTGTTGGAGAATATCTGCGAGACTGAGGCGAATCGAGCTACGGTGATCTGCAGGGAGCTGACCAAGAAATTCGAAGAGGTGATGCGCGGCACGGCAGAGGAATTGGCGGCACGGATTCCTGATGAGGGGCTTCGCGGGGAAATTGTGGTGCTGTTCGGGCATCCCGAACCTGCGGTGGCTGATGCCGATACCTTGCGTATGGCGCTGACGGGCTTGCTGGATAACCTTCCCGTCAAGGAGGCGGCGGCGCAGGTTGCCAACCGCTTTGGCCTGCCGCGGCGTGACGTCTATGCGCTGGCGCTGGAGATGAAGAAGGAACGGGAATGAAGCAAGAGCGATGTTTTGACGGCGCGCCGGTTCGTCCTGTTCCGGCGCGGGTGGTGCGCGGTCGTGTGGCCCATTCGGCGGGGTGTCTTGCCGAGGGTTCGGTGGCACGCGCCTATGTCGATCTTGGGCATGAGGTCGTTGCCGAGCGCTGGCGCGGCCGGGGCGGAGAAATCGACCTGATCCTGCGCAAAGGCGAAGAATATGTCTTTGTTGAGGTCAAGAAATCGGCCCGGCACGCATGGGCAGCCGAACGGATCTCGGCGCGCCAGATCGCGCGCATCTGCAATGCTGCACAGGAGTTTTGTGGCGGCTTGCCGAGTGGTCTTTTGACCGCGATGCGTTTCGATGCGGCACTGGTCGATCAGTTCGGTCGCGTCGAGATCGTCGAGAATGCATTTGGTGTGAACTGATACCCGGCCTTGCAAAGCCGGCCGGAGCGGGCGAAAACTCCGCCTGAAACAGGCCGGAGCAGATCAGATGAGTCTTTACGTTGCCCTCCAGATGGACCCGGTCGAACATGTCTCGATCGATGGCGACAGCACATTCCGGCTTGGGCTTGAGGCCGAGGCGCGGGGGCATCGGTTGTTCCAGTATACGGCCGACCGGCTGAGCTACTCCGAGGGGCGCGTGCTGGCATGGGGACGCCCGATCACCCTGCGGCGCGAGGCGGGCAACCACGTCACCTTTGGCGACTGGGCCGAGGTCGATCTGTCGGAATTCGATGTCGTCTGGCTGCGTCAGGATCCGCCCTTTGACATGGCCTATATCACCAATACGCATCTTTTGGACCGCGTTCATCCGGAAACCTTTGTCGTCAACGATCCCTTTTGGGTCCGAAATAGTCCCGAAAAGCTGCTGGTGCTGGACTTTCCCGAGCTGACCCCCCCGACACTGATCACCCGCGATCCGCGCCAGATCCGCGCCTTCCGCGAGCGGCATGGCGACATCATCGTCAAGCCGCTTTACGGCAATGGCGGAGCAGGGATTTTCCATCTGCGCCCCGACGACGCGAACCTGTCCTCGCTGATCGAGACTTTTTCCAGCATCAGCCGCGAGCCGGTGATCGCGCAGAAATACCTGCCCGCCGTGGTCAGGGGCGACAAGCGCATCATTCTGGTCGATGGCGAACCGGTCGGCGCCATCAACCGCGTGCCGGCTGCGGGGGAGGCACGCTCGAACATGCATGTCGGCGGGCGTCCTGAAAGGATCGGCCTGACCGAGCGCGAGCACGAGATCTGCGCCATCATCGGTCCGGTCCTGCGCGAAAAGGGCCTGCTGTTCACCGGCATCGACGTGATTGACGGCTGGCTGACGGAAATCAATGTGACCTCGCCGACCGGCATTCAGGAGCTGGAGCGTTTCGACGGCGTGAATGCCGCCGCGCTGATCTGGGATGCGGTCGAACGCAAGCTGGCCGCGCGCGGTTAAGACGGGCATGTGATATCAGGGCGGTCCATCGGGCCGCCCTTGTGCCATCAGTCGGGCCGACCGAAGGGCAGGCGATAGGACAGTGCTTCGCCCAGATGCGGCTGGCGGATATGTTCGCTGGCATCCAGATCGGCAATGGTGCGGGCTGCGCGCAGGATGCGGTGATAGCCGCGTGGTGTGAGGCCCAGCTTTTCGGCCGCCAAGGCCAGCAGCGCCCGGCATTCGCTGTCGAGCGGCGCGATTTCCTCAAGCAGCCGTCCCGCCGCATCGGCGTTGACGCGGGCCTGCGGATGATCCGCGAAGCGCTGCGTCTGGATCGCGCGCGCCGCCGCAACCCGTTCCGCGACCATGGCCGAGCTTTCGCCCGAGGGGGGCAGGCCGAGTTCTTCGTAACTCACTTGCGGCATGTCGATGCGCAGGTCGAACCGGTCCATCATCGGCCCCGAGATGCGCCCCAGATATTCCGACTGACAGCGCGGCGCGCGGGGGCAGGGCTGGCCGGCATCCGCCGCCTCGCCGCAGCGGCAGGGATTGGCAGCGGCGACCAGCAGGAAGCGCGCCGGATAGCGGATATGGGCATTGGCGCGCGAGACATGGATCTCGCCGGTTTCGATCGGCTCGCGCAGGGCGTCGATGACGCGGCGCTCGAATTCCGGCAATTCGTCCAGAAACAGCACGCCATTATGGGCCAGGCTGGCCTGACCTGGGCGGGCATTGCGCCCGCCGCCGACCATTGCCGCCATCGAGGCGGTGTGATGGGGCTGGCAAAAGGGCGCGCTGCGTGAAATCCCGCCTCCGGCCAACATGCCCGCGACCGAGTGGATGACGGATGTTTCCAGCGCCTCGACCGGGCTCAGGGGCGGAAGGATGCCGGGCAGGCGCGTGGCCAGCATGGATTTGCTGGCGCCGGGCGGTCCCAGCATCAACAGGTGATGGCGGCCCGCCGCCGCGATCTCGATGACGCGGCGGGCGCGTTCCTGGCCCCGCACCTCGTCCAGATCATTGCTGCGGGTGATGGGTGCGAGTTCGCCGGGCGTGGCGCGGGGCAATGGCGCGCGATCGGTCAGGTGGTCGACCGCCTCGCGCAGGTTGCGGGGCGCGAAGACCGGGACCGTCCCGACCCAGGCCGCCTCGGGGCCGCAGGCGCGGGGGACCAGCAGCGCCCGGTCGTCCTCGGCGGCGGCCATGGCGGCGGGCAGGGCGCCCGCGACCGGCGAAAGCCGCCCGTCCAGGGCCAGCTCCCCCAGCGCGACGACTTGCTCCAGTGCATCCGCAGGCACGATTTCCAGCGCCGCAAGCACCGCCAGCGCGATCGGCAGGTCGAAATGCGAGCCCTCTTTCGGCAGGTCGGCGGGCGAGAGATTCACCGTCACCCGGCGCGAAGGCATGGCGACCGCCAGCGCGCCAAAGGCGGCCTTGACCCGCTCGCGCGCCTCGCTGACGGATTTGTCGGGCAGGCCGACGATGCCGAAGCCCGGCAGGCCCGGGGTGACCGAGCATTGCACCTCGACCAGCCGCGCCTCGACCCCGTCGAAAGCCACCGTATAGGCGATCGCTGTCATGCCTGTCCCCAGTTCCCGATGCAGATTGGTTAACGGAGTCGGCTTAAGAAACGGTTAACGGAGTTGCGGGCGCCTTGCTTGTTCCGGCGGGCGGTTCGGCCTATGTCCTTTTCAGGAGAAAGGCTCCAAAGACGGGGTCGAGAGATACGGGCAAGGGAAACCATCATGCAGGGCAATCGCATATTGCTGATCGTCGGCGGGGGCATCGCCGCCTTCAAGATTCCCGAGCTGATCCGCATGATCCGGCGCGAGGGCGCCTCGGTCGTGCCGGTCCTGACCCATGCGGGGGCCGAGTTCGTGACACCGCTGACGCTGTCGGCGCTGGCCGAATCCCCGTGTCATACGGAACTGTTCGACCTGACCCGCGAATCCGAGATGGGCCATATCCAGCTGTCGCGCGCCGCCGATCTGGTGGTGGTGGCGCCGGCGACGGCGAACCTGATGGCGCGGATGGCGGCGGGGATGGCGGACGATCTGGCCTCGACCCTGCTGCTGGCGACCGACAAGCCGGTGCTGATTGCGCCGGCGATGAATGTGCGCATGTGGCAGCACCCGGCGACGCAGCGCAATCGCGATCTGCTGGAACAGGACGGCATTCGCTTTGTCGGCCCTGACGAGGGGGACATGGCCTGCGGCGAATACGGCCCCGGACGTATGGCCGAGCCCGAGGAGATCCTGACCGCGATCCGCGCTGCGCTGAGCCGTGAAAAGCCCCTGCGCCTGCCGCCCGAGGCCGTGGTTTCGTTGCCGACGCGGCGGTTGGCGGGGCGGCATGTGATCGTGACCTCGGGGCCGACGCATGAGCCGATCGACCCGGTGCGCTATATCGCCAACCGCTCCAGCGGGGCGCAGGGCACGGCGATTGCGGCGGCGCTGCGCGATCTGGGTGCGCGGGTCAGCTTCGTCACCGGCCCCGCCGATATCCCCCCGCCCGAAGGCGTCGAAATTATCGCCGTCGAAACCGCGCGCCAGATGCGCGAGGCGGTCGAGGCGGCCTTGCCCGCCGATGCGGCAGTAATGGCGGCGGCGGTCGCCGACTGGCATGTCAGCAATGCCAGCGACAGCAAGATCAAGAAGGACGGCTCGGGCAAGTTCCCCAAGCTGCAATTTGCCGAAAACCCTGACATTCTGGCCTGGATCAGCCAGTTGCAGGCCGGGCGGCCGGGGCTCGTGGTGGGCTTTGCGGCGGAAACCGACAATGTGCTGGAAAACGCGACCGCCAAGCGGTTGCGCAAGGGCTGCGACTGGATCGTCGCCAATGACGTGACCCCGGCGACCGGGATCATGGGCGGCTCGGAAAACGCGGTCACGCTGATTTCGGATGAGGGGGCTGAAAGCTGGCCGCGCTTGTCGAAAGCCGAGGTTGCCCGCAGGCTCGCGGATCGCATCGCCGATGCGCTGACCAGTATGGAGGGGCTGGCATGACGCGCACCTATCTGGACTGGAACGCCACCGCCCCCCTGCGCCCCGAGGCGCGCGCGGCGATGATCGACGCGACCGAAATCACCGGCAACCCCTCATCCGTCCATGCCGAGGGGCGGGCGGCGAAACTGGCGCTGGAGCGCGCCCGCGAAGAGATCGCCTCGGCGCTGGGGGCCGAGGGGGCGGATGTCATCTTTACCTCGGGGGCGACGGAATCGGCGGCGCTGATCCTTGGCGGGCGCGATCTCAGTGCGGCGCCGGTCGAACATGCCGCCGTGCTGGCCTGGTGCCGTGACGATCTGGCGGTCGATGCGGCGGGCCGGGTCAGTGTGCCCGACCCTGCGCGCGCCACGCTGCAACTGGCCAATGCCGAAACCGGCGTGTTGCAGGACCTGCCGCAGGGGCTGGCGGCCAGCGACCTGACGCAGGCCTTCGGCAAGGTGCCCTTTGCCTTCAACTGGCTGGGGATCGAGGCTGGTTTCGTCAGCGCCCACAAGCTGGGCGGTCCGCGCGGCATCGGCGCGCTGGTGGTCCGCCGTGGCACGGAAATCGAGGCCCGGATCAAGGGTGGCGGGCAGGAACAGGGCCGCCGCGCCGGGACCGAGAACCTGATCGGCATTCTGGGCTTTGCCGCCGCCGCGAAGGCCGCCCAGAATGATCTGGATCAAGGAATCGCAGAAAAAATGTCAGAAATACGCGATTCGCTGATGGCCAGACTGGAATCCGGGTCAGAAATGGTTACATTTCCGGGACGCGAATCCCGCCGTTTGCCCAATA
>JAGPGI010000329.1 GCA_018056045.1 Paracoccus sp. (in: a-proteobacteria) | reverse complement strand
GGGCGCCCGCCGGTCTTGATCAGGCATTGCACGCCGGGATCGGTATAGATCGCCTCGGTGCCGAAATCGCCGCCAAAGGCGGTTTCCGGGTAAAAGCGATAGACCGGGAAATAATATTCGCCCTTGTAGCTGACCATGATCGGCCGGTCATTGGCGATCAGCTCGGCGAAAAGCGAGGCCACGAACAGCACCGAAAAGATGATCAGCGACCAGAAGGCACGCTTGTTGCGGCGAAAGTTCCGCAAGCGGCGGCGGTTCAGTTCGGACATCGCCATCAGCCGGCCCTCCGCTCGAAATCGATGCGGGGATCGACCAGCACATACATCAGGTCCGACAGGATCCCGACCAGCAGGCCCAGCAGGCCAAAGACGTAAAGCGTGCCGAAGATCACCGGATAGTCGCGCTGGACGGCGGCCTCAAAGCCCAGACGACCAAGGCCGTCCAGCGAGAAGATCGTCTCGATCAGGATCGAACTGCCAAAGAAGACGCCCAGAAACATCGCCGGAAAGCCCGCGATCACGATCAGCATGGCATTGCGAAACACATGGCCGTAAAGCACGCGCCGTTCGGTCAGGCCCTTGGCGCGGGCGGTCATCACATATTGCTTGTTGATCTCGTCCAGAAAGCTGTTCTTGGTCAGCAGGGTCAGGGTGGCAAAGCTGGAAATCGTCGTCGCGATCACCGGCAGGGTGATGTGCCACAGGTAGTCCTTGACCTTGCCCAGCATGCTCAGCTGATCGAAATTCTCGCTGGTCAGCCCGCGCAGCGGAAAGATCTGCCAGTAGCTTCCGCCCGCAAACAGCACCATCAGCAGGACCGCGAACAGGAAGGCCGGGATCGCATAGCCGATGATGATGATGCCACTGGTCCATGTATCAAAGGCCGAGCCGTTCCTGACCGCCTTGCGGATGCCCAGCGGGATCGAGATCAGATAGGCGATCAGCGTCGACCACAGCCCCAGCGTGATCGAGACCGGCATCTTTTCGATCACCAGATCGATGACCGAGATCGAGCGGAAGAAGCTGGTCCCGAAATCAAAGCGCAGGTAATTGCCCATCATGATCAGAAAGCGTTCGGTCGCGCCGATCTTTTCCTTGTGGCAATCGGGCGATTTCAGGTCCGGCTCGCCCTGATGCCCGGGGCCGCAGGTGATGCGGGCAAAGCCCATCTGCACCTCCAGCTGATCGAGCAGTTCGGGCGGGATGCCGCGGGCGCCGGCATATTCGCTGCTTTGCGCCTGCTGGGTGTCGCCGCCGGCGCCGGCGATATTGCGGAATGCGTCCCCCTCGCCCTGAACGCGGGCGATGATCTGTTCGATCGGACCGCCGGGGACGAATTGCGTCAGGGTGAAGTTGACCAGCATGATGCCGATCAGCGTCGGAATGATCAGCAGCAATCGCCGCAGAATATAGGCTGCCATCCTGCTGTCTCTTGTCCCGCCTGTGCCGACTGTTCCGCAACCCTCAGCGCAGGGCGCCGGACTGCTTCAGCTTTGCCGCCTTATCCGCGTCATACCACCAGAAATCAAGCTCACCCAGCGCATAGGGGGGCATGTTCTGCGGATGGGCGAAAATGTCGTAATAGGCCAGCGTGTAATCGGCCTTGTACCATTGCGGCACCCAGAAACGCAGCGCGCGCAGGCTGCGGTCCAGCGCCCGGATGACGGTATCGTTTTCCTCGCGCGTGGTGGCTTCGATACCCTTCTGGATCAGCGCGTCGATGGCCGGGTTCGCCAGCCCCATCGGGTTGAACACATCGCCGACATTGGCCGAGCCGAAGGTCTGCTCGTCGCCGCCACCGACCGTATAGCCCTGCGGGAACTGTTCGGTAACCATGTCGAAGTCATGGCTGCGGGTGCGGGTCTCCATCTCGGCATCGTCGACGCGGGCATTCACCGCATCGACGCCAAGCGCGCGCAGGTTCTGCACGAAGGGGTTGATGATGCGGTCAACGCTTTGGTTGTCATTGAGGATTTCCAGCGTCAGCTTTTCGCCCTTGGCATTGGCGCGCATGCCGTCCGGCCCGACCTTCCAGCCCGCTTCGTCCAGCAACGCCGACGCTTTGCGCAGGTTCTTGCGATCAAGCTGCGTCTTGCCCGAAACCGGCGCCATCACCGCATCCGCCGTCAGGATGCCATCGGGCAGATCCTTGATCAGCGGCTCAAGCAGCAGCCGCTCGCCCTCGGTGGGCTTGCCGGTCGCGGCCAGATCGCTGTTGTCCCAGAACGAGTTGATGCGCGTGTTCAGATCGTAAAACAGCGTCTCGTTGGACCATTCGAAATTGAACATCAGCCCGATGGCCTCGCGCACACGGATATCCTGGAACTTGGCGCGGCGCAGGTTGAAGACCCAGGACTGGCCGCTGGCGATATCGCCGCGCGGCAGCATCTCTTGCTTGACGGCGCCGGACTTCAGCGCCGGGAAATCATAACGCGTCGCCCAGTGGATCGAGGAGACCTCGTTGCGGAAGGTATAGACGCCGGCCTTGAACGCCTCGAAAGCGGCATCGTAATCGCCGAAATATTCCAGCCGGATCTTGTCGAAATTGTGCCGCCCGACATTGATCGGCAGATCCTTGCCCCAATAGTCGGGATTGCGGCGGACGCTGACCCAGCGCCCCATCTCGGCGGCATCGGCCATATAGGGCCCCGAGCCGATAAAGGGCTTGTCGCTGGATTGTTCGATGTCGCGCTTGTTCTTGCGGAAATCCTCGCGCGAAAAGACGATCTGGCTGCCGACCTGCTGGATCACGTCGCGGCGCGGATAGCCCGGCTGGAAATAGAACTTGATCCGGTGCTCGTCCAGCACCTCGGCCTTGGCCACCATCTTGGCGATGCCGGTGCGATAGGAGGACAGGCCCTTGTCGCGCAGGAGTTCGAACGAGAACAGCACGTCATGCGCGGTCAGGGGCGAGCCGTCCGAGAATTTCGCCTCGGGGCGCAGGTTGAAGATCACCCAATCGCGGCTTTCGGGATATTCGATGGTCTCGCACAGCAGGCAATAGGCGCTGTCGGTTTCATCCGCCGTCCCCTCCATAAGTCGTTCCAGCATGATGACCGACAGGAAATTCGCCCGCCCGCGATGGGTAAAGGGGTTGTAGCTGTCAAAGCCGCCGATGCCGGATTGCGAAATCTCGCCGCCCTTGGGCGCATCGGGGTTCACATAGCGCAGATGCTTGAAATCGGCGGGCAGCTCCGGCGCGCCAAAGGTCGCGATGCCATGGGCGACGGTGATGCCGGGCTTTGGCGCCTGCGAGGAGGTCGGCCCGGCGGTCTGGGCCGGGGCTTGCGCCGGGGTCTGCTGGGGCTGCTGATCTTGGGCAAGGCCAAGACCGGGCAGGACGGCAAGCATCAGGGCCAGCGGGGCATGTCGCAGGAAGGGCGTCGTCATCGGGTCTTTGTGATCCTCTTGGCTCGTCTTGGCTCATTGGGCCCGTTGGTCCGGGCCGCCTCGGGGGCAAAGCTAGCAGGCATCGCCCCGGGTTCAACATGCAAATGCGTGATCCGCCGCGAGGGTGCTGCGACCGCACGCCCCAGCCCGCGCACCAAAAGAAAAGGGCGCCCCAAGGGGACGCCCGCAATCCTTTGCTGCATGTGCCGGATCTTACGGCTGGCTTTGCAGATAGGCGATCAGGTTCGCGCGGTCCTGCACCTTGGGCAGGCCGGCAAAGGCCATCTTGGTGCCTTTGACTGCGGCTTTCGGGTTCAGCAGGAAGTGCTCCAGCGCCTCCGGGGTCCAGTCGGGCGCCTCGCCGGCATGGGCATGCATGCCGTCCGAATAGCCAAAGCCG
>JAGPGI010000328.1 GCA_018056045.1 Paracoccus sp. (in: a-proteobacteria) | reverse complement strand
GCAGATCACCTCGGGGCGGGCCCTGGCGACGCTGAAGATCCGGCCGCAGCCCGAGGCCGATTTGCGCGTTCTGACGACGCGGGCCGAGGCGGTCCTGCAAGAGCGCTTCAGCATCGAGCATACCACCATCGGCATCGACTGGACCGGAACCGAAGGCTGCAGCCTGTCGCGGCCGGCCGACCCCTCGGGCCATCTCGGCCACGGCCATTGACCATCGCAGCCCCTCGACCGCGGCCTATGCCAAGGTCGCACAGGCAGGCGAGATCGCGATGATGCGGCACTGGCGCGGGGCGCGGGGCGCATGACCCTCGCGCGCCGGAACCCGCAAGGGCCGGCCCCGCGCGCCGGCCTTTTTTCCTGCACCGGAACACCCCATATCAGCGTCGGCGGCGAATGTTCCAGTCATGGGAATGTTTCTGGCCGAACCGCGACAAACACCCTTGACCTTCCCATCGTTGGAATCCCCATATCCCTTGCCGGAACCCGCATCTGAAGAAAAGGAGACCGCGATGAACGCCCCCGCGGGTCTTGCAGACAAGACAGCCACCATCACCCTGCCCGTCGAGGGCATGACCTGCGCCTCGTGTGTGGGTCGGGTCGAAAAGGCGCTGAAGGCGGTGCCCGGCGTCAGCGATGCCGTCGTGAACCTTGCGACCGAGCGCGCGGCGGTGACCGGCGACGCGCTTCTCCGCCCGCAACTGGTCGCGGCCATCGAGAATGCCGGCTATACCGTGCCCGCCGCCTCGGGCCCCATTGAACTGTCGGTGCAGGGCATGACCTGCGCCTCTTGCGTGGGCCGGGTCGAAAAGGCGCTGAAGGCGGTGCCGGGCGTCACCGATGCGGTGGTGAACCTTGCCACCGAACGCGCCACGGTGCAGGGCGCGGCCGATGCGGCCAGCCTTGTCGCGGCCATCGCGCATGCCGGCTACGAAGCCGCCCCGATCGACAACAGCGGCAGCGAGCGCGCCGAGGTGGCCTCGCGCAAGGATGCCGAGGAACGCGCCCTCAAGCGCGACTTCACGCTGGCCTTCGCGCTGACCCTGCCGGTCTTTCTGCTGGAAATGGGCGCGCATGTGATCCCCGGCATGCATCACCTGATCGGCGCCACCATCGGCATCCAGAACAGCTGGTATCTGCAATTCGTGCTGACCACGCTGGTCATGTTCATCCCCGGCATCCGCTTTTACGAAAAGGGCCTGCCGGCGCTGTTCAAGGGCGCACCGGACATGAATTCGCTGGTCGCGGTCGGCTCGTTGGCCGCCTATGGCTATTCGCTGGTCGCGACCTTTGCCCCCGGCCTGCTGCCGCCCGGCACCGTCAATGTCTATTACGAGGCCGCCGCCGTCATCGTCACCCTGATCCTGCTGGGGCGCCTGCTCGAGGCGCGGGCCAAGGGCCGCACCTCGGACGCGATCAAGCGGCTGGTGGGGTTGCAGGCCAAGACCGCACGGCTGCGCCGCAACGGCCAGATCGTGGATCTGCCGGTGGCCGAGGTCGTCGCCGGCGACATCGTCGAGGTGCGCCCGGGCGAGCGCATCCCCGTCGATGGCGAACTGGTCGAGGGCGAAAGCTATGTCGATGAATCGATGATCACCGGCGAGCCGGTGCCGGTCGCGAAAACCCCCGGCGCACGGGTCACCGGAGCCACCGTGAACCAGAAGGGCGCCTTCGCCTTTCGCGCCACCGCCGTCGGCGGCGACACGGTTCTGGCCCAGATCATCCGCATGGTCGAAGAGGCGCAGGGCTCGAAACTGCCGATTCAGGCGATGGTGGACCGGGTGACGATGTGGTTCGTCCCCGCCGTCATGGTGGTGGCGGCGCTGACCTGTCTCGCATGGCTGAGCTTTGGCCCCTCGCCCGCGCTTGGCTTCGCGCTGGTGAACGCGGTGGCGGTGCTGATCATCGCCTGTCCCTGCGCCATGGGGCTGGCCACGCCGACCTCGATCATGGTCGGCACCGGACGCGGGGCAGAACTGGGCGTGCTGTTTCGCAAGGGCGAGGCGCTGCAACTGCTCAGGGACGCGCGGGTCGTGGCGCTGGACAAGACCGGAACCCTGACCGAGGGCCGCCCGGCGCTGACCGATCTTGAACTGGCGCCCGGCTTTGACCGCGCCGATGTGCTGGGCCGCGTCGCGGCGGTCGAGGCCAAATCCGAACATCCCATCGCCCGCGCCATCAATGAGGCCGCCGTGGCCGAGGGCATCGCGCTGCCCCCGGTCTCGGATTTCCAGTCGGTCACCGGATACGGCGTCCGCGCCATGGCTGGCGACCAGCCGGTCGAGATCGGCGCGGATCGCTTCATGGTTCAGCTTGGCCACGACCCGGCCGTCTTCGCCGCCACCGCCGAACGGCTGGCCGCCGAGGGCAAATCGCCGCTTTACGCCGCCATCGGCGGCAGGCTGGCCGCGATCATCGCCGTGGCCGATCCGATCAAGCCGACGACCCCGGACGCGATCCGCGCGCTGCACGATCTGGGGCTGAAGGTGGTGATGATCACCGGCGACAATGCCCGCACCGCGCAGGCCATCGCCGGCCGGCTTGGCATCGACGAGGTGGTGGCCGAGGTCCTGCCCGACGGCAAGGTCGAGACCATCCGCCGGCTGAAGGCCGAACATGGCAAGGTGGCCTTTGTCGGCGACGGCATCAACGACGCCCCGGCTCTGGCCGAGGCGGATGTGGGCCTTGCCATCGGCACCGGCACCGACATCGCCATCGAGGCCGCCGACGTCGTGCTGATGTCGGGCAGCCTGAAGGGCGTGCCGACCGCCATCGCGCTGTCCCGGGCCACGATCGGCAATATCGGGCAGAACCTGTTCTGGGCCTTTGCCTATAACGTGGCGCTGATCCCGGTCGCGGCGGGGGTGCTGTATCCGGCCTTCGGCATCCTTTTGTCGCCGGTCTTCGCGGCGGGGGCGATGGCGCTCTCCTCGGTCTTCGTGCTGGGCAATGCGCTGCGCCTGCGCCGTTTTCAGGTTGCCGGATAGGAAGCCGGCCGGCCCCCGTCGCGGGACCGGCCAATCGAGAACTGGGAGACAGAGCCATGAATATCGGTCAGGCCGCGAAATCCTCGGGCGTATCGGCCAAGATGATCCGCTATTACGAACAGACCGGGCTGATCCCGCCGGCGGATCGCCGGGCCTCGGGCTATCGCGACTATTCCGAGACCGACATCCACATGCTGCGCTTTATCCGCCGCGCCCGCGATCTGGGTTTTTCCGTCGCCGCGATCGGCGATCTGCTGGGCCTCTGGCGCGACCAGTCGCGGCACAGCAGCGAGGTCCGGCGGATCGCCAGCGACCATATCGACGCGCTTGAGGAAAAGATCCGCGACATGCAGGACATGGCCGCGACCTTGAAGGATCTGGTCCATTCCTGCCGGGGCGATCACCGCGCGGAATGCCCGATCCTCGAACGGCTGGAAACCGACCTGCCCGGCGAAGACCTGAACCTGCGGCCACGCAAGGGCGCCGTCTCAGCAGCGCGCGCAAGGGCAAAGGCTCGGGCCTGTGCCCGTGGTGGCCCCGTCCCGCAATTGGCGGAACGGGGCGGGTTGCGATGGCGGGCGGCGCGGTCAGCCCCGTCGGGACAGACCAGCCCGGCCCGCGGATGCCGGCATCAGCCGGCCTGCGCGCATTCCTGGATCTTGGCCAGATCCGGGCCGGTCGGCGTCCGGCCCAGATTGAACGGGGCCGAGGCGTCGCGCCATTTGGCATAGTCCTGCACATAGCTCAGCATCGCGGCATAGACCTTGGCCGAGCTGGGGTTCTCGCAGGCCACCTCGGTGATGGTTTCATTGGCCATGGTCTGGAT
>JAGPGI010000036.1 GCA_018056045.1 Paracoccus sp. (in: a-proteobacteria) | reverse complement strand
GGTCAGGGGCTGGGGCCGGTATCATGGATGTGCCTTCTTGCCTGCGGAAATTCAGTATCAATATAGGTTCAGGTTACGAATTTATACCAGCGGCGCGACGGAAAATTCCGCGCCCCTGAAGCAAGGAGAGAATGATGGAACTGGGGGTTTACAGCTTTGGCGACGTGCAGCGCGATCCGGCGACGGGTGAGTTGGGCAGCACCGCCCAGGCGCAGCGCAATCTGCTTGAGGCGATCCGGCTGGCCGATGAGGTCGGCCTTGATTACTTCGGCATCGGTGAACATCACACCAAGGAAATGCCGGCCTCGGCCGCGACGGTGGTTCTGGGGGCGGCGGCTTCGGTGACCAGAAACATCATCCTTGGCAGCGCGGTCACGGTGCTCTCGACCGATGATCCGGTGCGGGTCTATCAGCAATTCGCCACGCTGGACGCGCTGTCGAACGGACGGGCCGAAATCACCGCCGGGCGCGGTTCATCGACCGAAAGCTTTCCGCTGTTTGGTCACAGCCTGAACGATTACGACGATCTTTATGCCGAAAAGCTGGACCTGCTGCTGCGGATCAACGAATCTGAGCAGGTGACATGGCAGGGCAAGTTCCGGCCGTCGCTGAGCGATGCGCTGGTGGTGCCGCGCCCCGACAGTGGCAGGCTGCCGATCTGGCTGGCCACGGGCGGCAACCCGAACTCGACCGTTCGGGCGGCGCTGTCCGGGCTGCCGGTCAGCTATGCCATCATCGGCGGTCAGGCCGAGCGTTTCGCGCCCCTGGCCGAGCTTTATCGCCGGGCGGTCGAGCAGGTGAAGGCACCGGGCGCGGATGTGCGCATCTCGGTCGCCAGCCCCGGCTTCATCGGTGAGGATGCGCAGGCGGCCAAGGACCTGTGGTGGAACCATTACCACGAGGCGTTCCGCGCCCTTGGCGAGATCCGTGGCTTCCCGGCGCCGCAGCGCTCGGGCTATGACCGCGATGCCAATGGCGGCGGCGCGCTGTTCGTGGGCTCGCCCGAAGAAATCGCCGCGCGCATCGTCGCCCTGCATGGGTCGATGGGCCATGACCGGCATTTCTTCCAGATGGATCTGGGGCAGTTGCCGCAAAAGGATTTCCTGAAGTCGATCGAACTTCTGGGGACCAAGGTGAAACCGCTGGTCGATGCCGCGCTGGCCGGGAATGCCGGGGCGCAGCTCGAAACCGCATGACGGAGGTGGATATGTCTGATCCGAAAGTGATCGGTATTCTTGGCGCGGGGCGGGTGGGCACGGCGATTGCCCGCCGCGCTCTGGCGGCGGGATACGAGGTGCGCGTCGCCTCGTCCCGGCCGCCGGCCGAGATCGCGCTGGTGCTGCAATTCGTGGCCCCCGGCGCGATTGCCGCGAGCGCGGCCGAGGTCGTGGCCCTGAGCGACATCATCGTGCTGGCGCTGCCCTTGTCGAAATATCGCAGCCTCGATCCCAAGGCGCTGGCCGGCAAGATCGTCGTCGATGCGATGAACTACTGGGCGCCGACCGACGGCACCCTGCCCGAATTCGAGGGCGCGCCCGGCAGCAGCGCGGTCATCGCCGATTACCTGCCGGGCACGCGGCTGCTTCGCAGCTTCAACCATATGGGCTATCACGAGATCGACGGCGAGGCGCGGCCGGCGCGCGATCCCGAACGCCGGGCGATGGCCTTGGCCGGTGATGACGCTCAGGCGCGGGCGGTGCTGGCGGGCGTGATCGACCGGCTGGGTTTCGATCCGGTCGATGCCGGGCCTTTGGCTGCGGCGCGCGACTTTGCCATCGGCACGCCGGTCTTTGGCGCGCCGCTGCGGCGCGAGGAATTGCAGGCGGCGCTGGGCGCGCCGCTTGCCGCCTAGGGATATGTTGCGGAAAGGAACCTTCATGGCCAACCCGATCACCATCGACATCTGGTCCGATATCGCCTGCCCATGGTGCTATATCGGCAAGCGCCGGCTTGAGACGGCGCTGGCGCGGCTTGGCGCAGATGCCGACGCGCCGGGCGTCGAGATCCGCTATCACAGCTATGAACTGGATCCCGGCGCGCCCGCCGATTACCCCGGCAACCACGCCGAGTATCTGGCGCGGCATCTGAAGGCCTCGCCCGAGCAGGTGCGGCAGATGGACAGCCGGATTACCGGCCTCGCCGCCGATGAGGGGCTGGAATATCACCTTGACGACATCAAGGTGACGAACACCGCCAAGGCGCATGAGATGATCCATTTCGCCGCCAGCCAAGGTAAAGGGGCCGAGATGAAGGAACGCCTGCTCAGGGCCTATTTCACCGAAGGCCGCCATATCGGGCGCAATGCCGATCTGGCCGGTCTGGCGGCCGAGATCGGGCTGGACCGTGCGGCGGCATTGCAGGCGCTGGAGCGCGGCGAATTTGCAGCCGCTGTCGCCGAGGACAAGGCGCAGGCCGAGGCTTACGGCATCCGGGGCGTGCCGTTCTTTGTCATCGACAGCAAATACGGGCTGTCAGGCGCGCAGGAGGCGGATCGGTTCCTCGAGGCGCTGGCGCAGGTGCAGTCCGAGCGCAAGTCGGGCGGGCAATGAAGGGGCCTCTGGTGTCGCTGGGCAAGGCCGCGGCGACCTGCGAGGGCGGGATCTGCGATCTGCCCGGACCGGCGGCGAAAGCCGCGCCGAAGCCGCTGTCAGAGACGGGTTCCGGCCCCGATGGCGGCAACGCGTCCCCCGCGCAGGCCGGGGCGCCGGCGCAGGATGACGGGGCGGATGCCGGGGACGGCGCGCGCCGCTGATCGCGACGCCTGCCGCGATCAGTCAAGCGGCAGGCGTTGCAATTCGATCCGGGTGTCGGGGCCGAGATACAGGCTGTTCACCGCGACCCGACTGCGGCGCGAGGTGCCCTCGGGTTCGCCGGTATTCGGGTTGATATCGTATTTCGGGAAATTCGAGGATGAAATATCCAGCCGGATGCGGTGGCCCTTTGCAAACAGGTTCGCGGTGGCAAAGGGGGTAATGGTGATCTCGAATGCGCCTTCGCCGGCGGCCACCGGCTCGGGCCGGTCATAGCCCTTGCGGTAGCGGACGCGGAAGATGCCATCGGTGATGTTGAGCGCGTAGCCGCGCGGATAATCGCTCGAGGGCGGATAGACATCGACCAGCTTGGCGGTGAAGTCGGTATCGGGCGCGTCGGTCGAGACCCTCAGCCGCAGGGTCACCGGACCGGCGATGGCGATATCCTCGGGCAGGGGCGCGGTTTCAAAGGACAGGATGTCGGGGCGCGCGATCAGCGGCATGCCGGGATTGCGGCAGCCGAAAAACGCCTCTGACTCGACCTGATCGAAGCCGCCCCCGGTGAATATCGGTTCGCCCGAGGTCAGCGCCCCGCCAATGGTCGGCACCGGGTCGCGGGGGTCGTAATCATAGCTGAGGCTGCCCGATCCGGGCGCGTTCTCGGTCAGGGTCATGTCCGGGCCGGGATACAGGACCAGCGGGCTTGCCTCGGGCAGCGGCCAGTCCTGCGCCTCTATCCAGCGCCCGCCATGGTCAAGATGGCCCTCGGCCGTCCTGCGGCCAGTGCCGCCCCCCATCAGGAAAAGTTGCACGGGCGGCGGCGCGGGGCTGTCCTCGTCCTTGAGCCAGCGGGCAAAGAACTTTAGCCGGTATGCCAGCCAGTCCTTGTCCAATTGCCCGTCGAAGGTCGCGGCCGGGCCGAAATCCACATCGCCAAACACCCGCGCCGAGCGGTTGCCATGCGTCCATGGCCCCATGATCATGCTCAGCGGGCGCCCCGGCTCGTCTTTCAGGCCGCAGTAATTCTCGGTCGTGGTCTGGACATAGACGTCATACCAGCTGGACATGAAGATGATCGGCACCTTGGGAAAGCGGTCGTAATAGCCCGCCGCCCAGATGCCGGGACGTTTCCAGAATTCGTCGAATGTGCCGTGCTGCCACTGGTCGAGCAGATAGGCCTCGAAATCGGGATCCCAGCGCACCGGAGAGCGGCCCCTGGTCCAGGGCGTGCGCCGCATCCAGCCATGCAGGTCCTCGGCGGCGATGGCGCGCAGCAGATCGGGGTTGCCCTGCAGGAACGGGCTTTCCTGGGCGCGGTTCCAGGCCCAGGTCGCCTGCTTCATCTCGAAGGCGCCGCCCTGCCGGATGCCGCAGGTGAAGGCATTGGAAAACCCGCCAGAATCCACCGCCATGCAGGCCAGTCCCGGCGGGTTCAGGCAGGCCAGCGCCATCTGCACATGCGCGTCATAGGAAAGCCCCATGGTGCCGATGCGGCCGTTGCAAAAGGGCTGCGCCACGATCCATGCCATGCTGTCATAGCCGTCCTCGGCCTCGTTCACATATTTGGTGAACTGGCCTTCGGAACGGTAGCGGCCCCGGCAATCCTGCCAGATCACCACATAGCCCTGACTTGCCAGCAGCATCGCCAGTTCGGCCCGGCTGTAGGATTCGGGCCGTGCCACCGAGAGTTCGGTGCGCGGCGTGCCCGCCTTGTCATAGGGCGTGCGTTCGAAAATGACGGGAAGCGCCCCGTCGATGGGCTGCCCGCCCCTTGCCGGACGAAAGATGTCGGTCGCCAGCCGGATGCCGTCGCGCATGGTGATCATCGTGTCGCGATGGATGACGACGTCATCGGCCAGCACCTCGGCGGGCGTCAGGGCAGGCGTCGGGGCGGGCAGGTCGGTCACTTCAGGCTCTCCACATCCTGCGGCAGGGTGTATTCGTTCAGGCCGCCCTTGACGGTCAGGCCGGCTTTCGTGCCCCAGTAGAGTTTCTGCCAGTAAAGCGGCACCACCGGCGTCTCGGCAAAGACCAGCTTCGTCGCCTCTTGCAGGGCGGCAAGGCGGGCGGGTTCGTCGAATTCCTCCTGCGCGGCATCCAGCGCGGCGTCGAATGCCGGGTCCGAGAAGCGGACGCGGTTGAAGGCGCCCTTGCCGGCCTCCTTGTCATATGTGTGCAAAAGCGCCTGCAGGTTCGGCGCCGATGTCGGCGTCGAGGCCCCCAGAGAGAACACGAAGGCGCCGTATTGGCCGTCGGTCGCCGCCTTGGAGTAGACGTTATAGGGATAGACCTCGACCCCGTTCACCTTGAGCCCGCCACGCGTCAGCATCTGACCCAGCGCCTGCGCCAGATCCGCGTCGCCCGGAAAGCGGTCGTTCGACGAGGCGATGGTGATGCCAAAGCCCTCGGGATAGCCGGCCTCGGCCAGCAGCGCCTTGGCCGCGGCCGGGTCGGCCTGATCGGGACCCAGATCGGCGACATGGCCGCCAAGCGCGTCCGGAACCAATTGGCCAGCCGCGACGCCGGCACCGCCAAGAATGCGGTCGATGACAAGCTGGCGGTCGATCATCAGCGACACGGCCTTGCGGACCCTGGCGTCCTTGAACGGGTTCGCGGGCAGCGGCTGGCCGGCCAGATCGGTGACGCCGGGCGGCGCGGTCTCGTCGCGCATCGACAGGCCCAGATAGATCAGCCGGCCCGAATCCGCCTGGTCGATGCGAAAGCCCGAACTGCCGGCGATCTTGGCCAAATCGGTTGCCGGCACCGCGTCGATCACATCGACCGCGCCGGACAGCAGTGCTGCCACGCGGGCGGCGTCATTGGCGATGAAGCGGATTTCGACATCCCTGAACTCGGGCGCCTTGCCCCAATAGCCGTCATAGGCCGCGACGCGCAGGGTCTCGCCGGGGGTCCATGCGACGAATTTATAGGGGCCGGTGCCGATGGCGGCGCCCGCGCCGGCGAAATCCTCGCTGGACTTGCCCTCGGCGGCGGCCTGCCTGACGATGAAGACCCGGCCGATATCCTCCATCAGCGTCGGCGCCGGGGCTTTGGTGGTGATCTTCAGCACCCGCTCGCCGGTCTTTTCCATCTTGTCGATGGCCGAGACCTGATCGGTAAAGGGCGCGGGCGAGTTCGGCACCTCGTCGGCGCGCTCAAGCGAAAAGATCACGTCCTCGACCGTCAGCGGCGCGCCGTCATGGAAGGTGACCCCCTCGCGCAGAGTGATCTCCCATGTCAGCGGGTCGATCGTCTTCCAGCTTTCCGCCAGACCGGGGCTGACCTGCAGGTTCTGGTCGAACTCGACCAGCTGCCCGAAGATCATGTTCGCGGTCATCTGGTTGTTGCCGGTGCGCGAGAATTGCGGGTCGATCGAAGATTGCTCGGAGGCGCGGCCGATCCGCAGGTCCTGAGCCAGCGCGGGCAGGGCACCCGCAGCCAGCAGGGCCGTCAGCGCGGCCGCGGCGAATGTTGTCTTCATCTGTCAGTTCCTCCCATGGAATTGATCTGGTTCGGGCGTCCAAGCCCGTCATTGAGCAGGCAGGCGACGCGGTGCCCGGGTGCGGCCAGCGTCAGCGGCGGCCGGGACTGGCCGCAGGCCGCGAAGGCATGCGGGCAACGCGGATGGAAATGGCAGCCGCCCGGCGGGTTCACCGGCGAGGGGATCTCGCCCTTGATGGTCGAAAACGCCCGGCGGCGGCGGTCAAGGCGCGGGATCTCTTCGAGCAGCGCCTGCGTATAGGGGTGGCGCGGATGCTCGAACACCTGATCGGTGGGCGCGCTTTCGACGATGCGGCCCAGATACATGATCACCACCCGGTCGGCGATGTGGCGCACGACCGACAGGTCGTGACTGATGAACAGGATCGTCAGGTTCAGTTCCTGCCGCAACTGCATGAACAGGTTGATGACCTGCGCCTGGATCGAGACATCCAGCGCCGCGATGCTTTCATCGCAGATCAGGAAATCGGGGTTCACCGCCAGCGCGCGGGCGATGCCGATGCGCTGGCGCTGCCCGCCCGAGAACTGATGCGGATAGCGGTCGGCCATGGCCGGGTCCAGTCCCACCCGCGCCAGCAGATCGGCGACCAGTCTTGGCATCTCGCTGCGGCGGACAAGGCCGTGGACCACGGGCGCCTCGCCGATGATGTCGCGCACGCGCTTGCGCGGGTTCAGCGAGGACATCGGGTCCTGAAAGATGATCTGCGTGGCCAGCCGCATGCGCCGGGCCTGCTCGCCCTTCAGCCGGGCGATATCCTGCCCGCGCTGGCTGACGATCCCCTCCGAGGGCGCCAGCATTCCGGCGACGATGCGGCCAAGAGTGGACTTGCCGCAGCCGCTTTCGCCCACCAGACCCACGACCTCGCCCTGACGGATGGTCAGATCAACCTGATCCAGTGCGTGGACGGCCGGCGGCGGCGAGGCAAGGCCCAGACGGACCGCCATGCGGTCGATGGCATCGGATTTCCGCTGAAAGCGGCGCGAGACATTCTCGACGCGGACGAAATCCCGCGGATCGGCTTGATCGGTCATGCCGCGTCCCCCTGCGGATGAAAACAGCGCCACATATGGCCCGAGGCGGCGACGGTCTCGCCCGGCTCGGCCAGGCAGGCCTGCGAGGCATGGGCGCAGCGCGGGCGGAACGGGCAGCCCTCGGGGCGGTTCAGGGGCGGCGGCGCGGTGCCGGGGATCTGCCGCAAGGGCTGGCCGCGATCATTCGCCATCGGCGTCGAGCCGATCAGCCCGCGCGTATAGGGGTGGCGCGGATGGTCCAGCACCTCGTCCACGGTGCCGCGTTCGACGATGCGGCCGGCATACATGACCGCGACATTGTCGGCCAGGGCGGCCACGACGCCAAGGTCATGGCTGATCCAGATCATCGCCAGCCCCATCTCGGCGGTCAGCTTCTGCATCTCGGCGAGGATCTGGCTCTGGATGGTGACGTCCAGCGCGGTTGTCGGCTCGTCGGCGATGATCAGGTCGGGTTCGTGCAGCAGCGCGATGGCGATGGCGACGCGCTGGAGCATGCCGCCGGAAAACTGGTGCGGATAGGCGTCGATGCGTTCGTCCGGGCTGGGGATGCCGACGCGGGCAAGGGCGGCAACCGACATGGCGCGCGCCTCGGCGCGGCTGACCTTCTTGTGGGCCTGAACCGTCTCGATCATCTGCGTCGCGATCTTCAGGACCGGGTTAAGCGTCATCATCGGGTCCTGAAAGATCATCGCGATGCGGTTGCCGCGCAGCGCGCGCAGCCGCTCGGGACTGGCGGCGCGCAGGTCCTCGCCCTGAAAATCAATGCGCCCCTCGACCAGCTTGCCGGGCGGATCGACCAGACCCAGCAGCGAGAAGCCGGTGATCGACTTGCCCGAGCCGCTTTCGCCGACAAGGCCAAGGATCTGGCCCCGCCTGAGCCGCAGATCGACCCCGTCCACCGCCTTGATAGTGCCTTTTGGGGTCGGAAACCACGTCCGCAGCCCCTCGACGTTCAGAAGATCATCGCTCATGTCGCCAGCCTCGGGTTCAGGATTTCACGCAGCCGGTCGCCGACGACATTGATCGAAAACACCAGCAAAAGCAGTAACAGGCCCGGATAGACGCTCATCCAGTAGATGCCGGCCAGGAGGACCTGATAGCCGTTCGAGATCAGCAGCCCCAGCGAGGGCTCGGTGATCGGCAGGCCGATGCCCAGAAATGACAGCGTCGCCTCGGCCGCGATCGAGGTGGCGACCTGGATGGTGCCGATGACGATCAGCGGTGGCAGGCAGTTGGGCAGGATATGCGAGGCAAGGATGCGCGGGGCGGAAAGGCCCAGGCAGCGCGCGGCCTCGACATATTCCTTGCCGGTCTCGACAAGGGCGGCGGCACGCACGGCGCGGGCGAAATAGGCCCATTGCACGAAGACCAGCGCGAGGATCACCTTCCATGTGCCCTGACCGAAGATGACAAGGATCATCAGCGCCACGAGGATCGTGGGAAAGCCCAGCATCAGGTCGACAAAGCGCATGATGAAGGCATCCACCCGGCCGCCGAAATAGGCCGCCATCAGCCCCAGCGCGGTGCCGACCAGCAGCGCCAGCACGCCCGAGGTGACCCCGACCGCAAGGCTGGTGCGCAGCCCGTAAAGCATCGCCGACAGCATGTCGCGGCCCTGCGTGTCGGTGCCCAGCCAATAGGTGATGCCGTTCATGCCGACGCTGCCCGGCTCCAGCCGCGAGTCGAAAAAGTCGATCTGGCCTAGGTCATAGGGGTTCTGCGGCGCGATCCACGGCGCCAGAACCGCGCCGGCGATCAGGATCAAGCAGACCGTCAGCGCGACCATTGCCTTGGGGCTTGAGCGCATGCCGCGCCAGATACGGGCCGCCTGGCCCTCGGCTGCAAGCACGCTCATGCCCGGCTCCTGATGCGGGGGTCGAGTGCCGAATAAAGCAGGTCGACGATCAGGTTGATGACGATGAACATCGTCACGATGACAAGGATGTAGGCGACGATGATCGGCCGGTCCAAGGCGTTGATCGAATCGATGATCAGCTTGCCGACGCCCGGCCAGGCAAAGATCGTCTCGGTCACGACGGCGAAGGCGATCAGCGAGCCGAATTCGACCCCCAGCACGGTGACGATGGGGATCAGGATGTTCTTGAAGACATGCACCATGAGGATGCGGCGTTCCGACAGGCCGCGGGCGCGGGCGAATTTCACGAAATCCAGCGGCATGGTTTCCTGAACGCCGGTGCGCGTCAGCCGGATCACCAGCGCGATCTGCGCCAGCGCCAGATTGATCGCCGGCAGGATCAGGTGGCGGATGCCGTCCCATGTCGCGAAACTGGTGCGGATGCCGAGGATTTCGCCGGTCTCGCCGCGCCCGGTCGAGGGCAGCCAGCCCAGCCAGACCGCAAAGATCATCACCAGCATCATCCCTTGCCAGAAATTCGGCAGCGAAAAGCCAAGGATCGAGCCGGTCATCACCGTCTCGTCGACCAGCGTCCTGGGCCGCGTCCCGGCCCAGAGACCCAGCGGCAAGCCGATCAGCAGGGACAGGATCAGCGCGGTGAAGGTCAGCTCCAGCGTTGCTGGCAGGCGCTCGAAGATCACGTCGAGCGCCGGGCGGTTATAGACGAAGGAGCGCCCCAGATCGCCGCTGAGCGCCGAGCCGAGAAAGGTCAGATATTGCATCGGCAGCGGCGCATCGAGGTTCAGATCGCGCGCCACCTGCGCCCGCTCGGCCGCGGTCGCGTCGCTGGGTAGCAGGATCTCCAGCGGATCGCCGATGGCATAGACGCCGGCAAAGACGATCACCGAGGTCAGCAGCAGGACAAAGACCGATTGCAGCAGCCGCCGGAACAGAAAGACCGTCATGGTGCGGCCTTGGGCGCCGAATTGGCCGGTGAATGATGCATGATGATTTCCCCCTGTGCATTCCTTAGCGGGGTGATTCCATGCTATGCAAGAATATGAGACATACCGATCAATCAATGCATAAGGCGCATAGGCAATGGATCTGGACCTGCTGCGAACCTACAAGGCCATCGCGGAAACCGGCAGCACCATCGCGGCGGCGGCGCGGCTGGGCCTGTCGCAATCGGCGGTCAGCCGCCGGCTGGCGCAGCTTGAGGCGGAACTGGATCTGGCGCTGTTCCTGCGCGACCGTGGCCGGCTGATCCCGACCCGCGAAAGCCGCAGCATCGAGGCGCAGATGCTTCTGCTGCTGGATCACGGCGACCGGCTGAGCCGCCGCGCGGCGGAACTGCGCTCGGGCAACGCGCCTTCGACCACCTTGCGGGTGGCGGTTCCGGTCAGTCTGGTGCAGTCGCTGATCCCGCGCATTCTGGCCGAGTTTCTGGAAAGCCATGACCGCGTGCAGGTCGAGATGCATTTCGGCGCCTATGACACGATCGAGCGGATGCTGGCCGACGAGCGGGCCGAGATCGGCTTTCTGCGCATGCCGATCCAGCGGCCGGGGCTGCGATCCCTGCCGGTGATCGAGGCGCCGACCGTGGTGGTAATGCCCCGTGACCATCCCTTGGCGGCCCGGGCCGAGGTGGCGCTGCGCGAGCTTTCGGGGGTGCCGCTGATCCTGCTGGGCCGGATGCGGGCGCCGCGCCGCGAGATCGACGAGATCTTCTTCGATGCCGGGCTGCGGCCCGATGTCCGGCTGGAGGTGCATTCGGTGATGGCCGCCTGCGCATTCGCCGCGCATGGGCTGGGGGTCACGCTGGTCAACGGGCTGATGGCCGAGGATTTCCGCCATCTGCCCATCGCGATCCGGCCCTTGCGCGAACAGATCACCCATCGTTTCGCCTTTGCCACCAGCGAGGCGATGCCGATGTCCGCCGCCGCCGAGGCCTTTATCGCCATCGCCTCGCGGCATCTGGGTGCGGCCTTGGACCGGGGCGAGGCCGAGGCGGTCTAGGCCCCGGCGTCAGGCGGGATCAGTCCAGCCGTGCCTCGGTCCTGGGGTCGAACTGATGCAGATGCGCCGGGTCCAGCGCGACACGCAGCGGCTGGCCGGGCGCTGCGCCGCGCGCTCCGCGCAGGATCAGCGGGCCGGTTGCGGTCGCAAGGGTCAGGATCGTCTCATGGCCAAGGTTCTCGACATGCTCGACCGTGCCGGGCAGGCCGGGTTCGGTCTCGGGGACCAGATGCAGATGCTCGGGGCGCTGTCCCAGAGCGACGGCGGGTAGGCGGGCGGCGGCGTCGGGCAGGGCGACACGCTGGCTGCCAAACATCAGCGCGCCGCCTTCGACCGGCAGCGTAACCACGTTCATGCGCGGCGTGCCGATGAAGCGGGCGACGAACAGGTTCTCGGGCCGGGCATAGACCTGATCGGGGGTGCCGTATTGCATGAGGTTCGCCTTGTGCCCGGCGGCCAGCGGCGCCAGCACCGCGATGCGGTCGCCCATGGTCATCGCCTCGGTCTGATCATGGGTCACATAGACCATCGAGGCGCCCTGACTGCGATGAAAGCGTACGATCTCGGCGCGCATGGCGCTGCGGAATTCGGCGTCGAGGTTCGACAGCGGCTCGTCGAACAGGAATACCCCCGGACGGCGCAGGATGGCGCGGGCCAGTGCGACCCGCTGGCGCTGGCCGCCCGACAGCGCGCCGGGGCGTTTGTGCAGATGATCCGAAAGGCCGACGACGCGGGCCACCTCGGTGACCTTCCGGTCGATCTCGGCGCGGGTCTCGCCCCGGATCTTCAGGCCAAAGCCCAGATTTCCGGCCACGGTCATGTTCGGAAACAGCGCATAGCTCTGGAACACCATGGCGATGTCGCGCTCGGCGGGATCGACGTCATTGACGCGGCGCCCGTCGATGCGCAGATCGCCCGCGTTGACCTGCGCCAGTCCCGCGATCGAGCGCAGGATCGTGGATTTGCCGCAGCCCGAGGGGCCGACCAGCACCACGAATTCGCCATCATTGACGGTCAGGTTCAGGTTCCTGACCACGGATGCCGGGCCGAAGCTGATGCCCACGTCCTGAAATTCAACGGAAGCCATGTCCGCGCTCCTCAATGCAAGAGTTCATTTCACCGCCCCGAGGCTGAGGCCGCCGACGATCTGGCGCTGCGCAAGGATCGCAAAGATCAGCATCGGCAGGATCGAGGTGATCGCCGCCGCCGACAGCGCCCCCCAGTCGATCGAGGCGTAGCCGCGATAGGCGGCGACGGCCAAGGTCACGGTCTGGGCCTTGTCGAAGGTCAGGCCAAGCGCGATGGCCAGCTCGTTCCAGATGCGGATGCTGTTCAGGATCACCGTCGCCCCGATCCCCGGTGCGGCCAGCGGCAGATAGACGCGCAGCAATATCTGCCAGCTTTTCGCGCCCTCCAGCCTTGCGGCCTCGTAAAGGGCAAAGGGCACGTCGGCGAAAAAGGCCCGCATCATCCAGATGGTAAAGGGCAGGGTGAAGGTCTGATAGACC
>JAGPGI010000327.1 GCA_018056045.1 Paracoccus sp. (in: a-proteobacteria) | reverse complement strand
CAGCCCCCGCGCCGGTCTTTTCATGTCTCAGCTGATGATCTGCTCGGGCGTGGTCCAGTCCAGCCACAGCGCCTCGGCCACCGGACCCGAGGTCAGCATGCCCTCATGCGTGGACAGCCCGGCGCGCAGATGCGCGTCGTCGCGCAGCGCCTGCCGCCAGCCCTTGCCGGCCAGCGCCAGCATGAAGGGCAGCGTGGCGTTCCCCAGCGCCCGGGTCGAGGTCTGCGGCACCGCGCCGGGCATGTTGGCCACGCAGTAATGCATGATCCCGTCGACCTCATAGGTCGGATTCTGATGGGTGGTCGCGCGCGAGGTCTCAAAGCAGCCGCCCTGATCGATGGCGACATCGACCAGCGCCGAGCCGGGCTTCATCAGCGCAAGCTGCGCCCGCGTCACCAGCTTGGGCGCCGCCGCCCCCGGCACCAGCACCGCGCCGATCACCATGTCGGCGCCCGGTAGCAACTCGGCAATGGCGCCTGCGGTCGCGTATTGCGTGGTCAGCCGGCCCATGAAGATATCGTCCAGATAGCTGAGCCGCGGCACCGAGCGGTCGAGCACGGTGACATTCGCCCCCATCCCCGCCGCAACCCGCGCCGCCGCCGTGCCGACCACGCCGCCGCCGATGACCAGCACATTCGCCGGCCTGACGCCGGGCACGCCGCCCAGAAGCACGCCCGAGCCGCCATTGGCCTTTTGCAGCGTCCATGCCCCCATCTGGGGCGCAAGCCGGCCGGCGACCTCGGACATCGGCGCCAGCAGCGGCAATCCGCCCCGCGCATCCGTGACCGTCTCATAGGCGATGGCGGTGACGCCGCTTTTCAGCAGGTCATTGGTCTGGTCGGGGTCGGGGGCCAGATGCAGATAGGTGAACAGCACCTGCCCCTTGCGCAGCATGGCGCGCTCCGGGGCCTGCGGTTCCTTGACCTTCACGATCATCTCGGCCTCGGCAAAGACCGCTGCGGCATCGGGCAGGATGCGGGCGCCGGCGGCGATATAATCCTGATCGGGAAAGCCCGACCCCAGACCGGCCCCGGACTGGATCAGCACCTCATGGCCGCGCGCGACCGCCTCTTGCGCCGCCTCGGGGGTCATGCCAACGCGGTATTCCTGCGGTTTGATTTCGGTTGGGCATCCTATTTTCATGGCTTGGGTCTCCTCTCCCTGTAAGGGAATGGTGACACAGGGCGGGCGGCATTTTTTTCTTAAACGCGGGGCGACGACGGGCTATCGTCGAAGAATCCGCCCTTGATCGGGAAAGCTGCGCGAGGAAATTCGACAATGATCGAGATGGACGCAACGGATCGCCGCATCCTGACGGTTCTGCAACGTGACGGGCGCAAGACCAATTCCGACCTTGCCGCCGATGTTGGCCTGTCCCCCAGCGCCTGCCACCGCCGCGTGCAGCGGCTTGAGGATCTGGGGGTGATCCGGGGCTATGTGGCGCTGCTGGACGCCCGCAAGCTGGAGCGTCCGACCACGGTTTTCGTCGAGATCACGCTGTCCGGCCAGGCCGACGAAATCCTTGAGGCATTTGAGCGCGAGGTCCGCAAGATCCCCGACGTGCTGGAATGCCACCTGATGGCCGGCTCGGCCGATTACCTGCTGAAGGTGGTGGCGCAGGACACCGACGATTTCGCCCGCATCCACCGCCAGCGGCTGGCCAAGCTGCCGGGGGTGGCGCAGATGCATTCCTCGTTCTCGTTGCGCACGGTGGCTTTCACCACCGCGCTGCCGGTTTAGGGGCCGCGTCAGTCGCCGACCTTCTGAAACAGCGTGCCGTCCCCGGCCTCGTTGCCCCAGGCGATCACGTCATAGCGCGCCGCCGGATCGTCGCCCATGCCGGGCGAGCCCGCTGGCATGCCGGGCACGGCGATGCCCAGGACGTCCGGCCGGGTTTCCAGCAGCCGGGCAAGGGCGTCAAAGGGCACATGCCCCTCGATCACATAGCCGTCGATCCGGGCGGTATGGCAGGACCAGAGCGCCTCGGGCACCCCTGCCTCGGCCTTGCTGGCGGCGATATCGGCGGTCTCGACCACGGTGACGCTGTAGCCGGCCTTTTCGGCCAGCTCGGCCCAGGCTGTGCAGCAGCCGCAATTCGGGTCCTTGTGGACGGTCATCTGCCGGTCTTGCGCAAGCGCGGGGCCGGTCAGTGCGATGAGCAGGGTGGCAAGGCCTGTGATGTGAAGATTCATGTTGGTTTTCCTGATGTTGAAGCAAGGGGCGCCATGACGGCGCAAGGCGGGCTTCAACCCGGGATCGGGGGGCGCAGGGCCGGATCGGGGCGGCGCCCCTGCCGGCGGTCCTGCACGACAGGATCGCGTATCTGCCGGGCGCCGGTCTGAGGGGCGGGAACGGCCGCGCTTTCGGGCAGCGGCTGCTGCATCTGGCAACCCGCCTGATGCGTGCCGCTGTCGCAGCAATCGCCCATCGCGCCCATCTGCGCCATCACATGCGTGTCCGGCATGACCTGCGGCTCCTCTGCCACGACATGGGCGGGGGTCAGTGCCAGAACCAGCAGGATCAGGAGGCTGCGCAACAGGATCATGGCCGGCAGGATAGGCGGGCGCGGCGGCGCGCGCAATCGGGCCGCGTGTCGCACCCTTGTGGCATGCGCGCAATAGAAAACCCCCGGCAAAGCGGGGGTTTTCTGAACCGATGTGGTCGCTTGTCTTACAGCGCGCCTTCGCGTTGCGCTTTTTTGCGCGCCAGCTTGCGGGCGCGGCGGACGGCCTCGGCCTTTTCACGGGCCTTCTTGACCGAGGGTTTCTCGAAATGCTGCTTGAGCTTCATTTCACGGAACACCCCCTCGCGCTGAAGTTTTTTCTTCAGAGCACGAAGCGCCTGTTCGACGTTGTTGTCGCGAACACTTACCTGCATGTGGTTGTCACCACCTTCCTAGGTTAAAGTTGAGCAGATTTGCAGGAAGCGCCCCATTAGCAGGGCGAATCGGTTTTGTCCAGATTTTCTGGATCGTGCCATTGGCGGGGGAAAAGCATGACGGATGACAAGGAGCGCCTGATCGACGCGGC
Source organism: Paracoccus sp. (in: a-proteobacteria) (assembly GCA_018056045.1). Lineage (GTDB taxonomy): Bacteria > Pseudomonadota > Alphaproteobacteria > Rhodobacterales > Rhodobacteraceae > Paracoccus. The sequence goes on along the minus strand of JAGPGI010000327.1, from coordinate 795 downwards.
ACTGAACCATGTCCTTTTCGAAGGCATGGGCGAGCGCGCGATCCATGAGGGCGCCACTGAGATCGGCATGAATCCGGCGCTGGCGCGGGTCTATCTGCCGCGTGGCGGCGCCGATCTGGCCGCGGCCTATCACCGCAGGGGCGATGCCCTGCTGAGCGCATGGCTGGCGGAAAGCCCGCCGCAGGGCCGCTTTCGCGACCGTGTCGCGCAGGCGGTGATGCAGCGCCTGTCCTTCAGCGATCGCGGGCTGGCGCGGGCCGGGGCGGCGGTGCTGGCCCTGCCGCAGAACGCGGCGCTTGGTGCGCGGCTGATCTGGGAAAGCGCGGATGTGATCTGGGACGGGCTTGGCGACCGCTCGCAGGACGTGAACTGGTATTCCAAGCGCGCCACGCTGTCGGCGGTCTATGGCGCGACGGCGCTTTACTGGCTGGGGGACGATTCGCCCGATGCCGCGGATACGCGCGAGTTCCTCGACCGCCGCCTTGACGGCGTGATGCGCTTTGAGGGGCTCAAGGGCCGGGTCCGGGCGCTGCCCGGCATGTCGGCGCTGGTCGGCGCCGCGACCGGCTGGATCAAGGCCCCGAACCCGTCCCGCCCCGACCCCCGCGTGGTCGAGGACACCATCCCCGCCAGCGACCGAGGTGACGCGTGATCCCAGATCTCATGCAGGCCGTCGAGATTTCGACCCATGGCGGCCCGGAAGTCCTCAAGCCGGTGCATCGCCCGGTGCCCGTTGCCGGTCATGGCCAGATCCTGATCCGCGTCGCCTGGGCCGGGGTGAACCGCCCCGACCTG
>JAGPGI010000326.1 GCA_018056045.1 Paracoccus sp. (in: a-proteobacteria) | reverse complement strand
ACTTCCGGCGCAAATCGACGCTGGCCGAGCATGGCTTCCGCCTGCCCAGCTGCATGGACAACCGGCCGCTGAAATTCGAGGAATGGGACGCCATGCGCCCGCAATCGGTCTTTGTCAGCGCCACGCCTGCACAATGGGAAATGGATCAAAGCGGCGGTGTCTTTACCGAACAGGTCATCCGCCCCACGGGGCTGATCGACCCGCAGATCGAGATCCGCCCGGTCGAGATGCAGGTGGACGATCTGCTCGATGAGGTGCGCAAGGTCGCCGCCGCCGGCTATCGCACCCTGGTCACCACGCTGACAAAACGCATGGCCGAGGACCTGACCGAATACCTGCATGAACAGGGAATCCGCGTGCGCTACATGCATTCCGACATCGACACGATCGAGCGGATCGAGATCCTGCGCGACCTGCGGCTGGGCGCATTCGACGTGCTGGTCGGCATCAACTTGTTGCGCGAAGGTCTTGATATTCCTGAATGTGGTCTGGTCGCCATTCTGGATGCCGACAAAGAGGGCTTCCTGCGTTCGGAAACCTCGCTGATCCAGACCATCGGCCGCGCCGCCCGCAATGCCGAGGGCCGCGTCATCATGTATGCCGACAAGATCACCGGCAGCATGCAGCGCGCCATGGCCGAGACCGAGCGTCGCCGCGACAAGCAACAAGCCTATAACGAGGTCCATGGCATCACCCCGCAGACCGTGCGCAAGAATGTCGACGACGTTCTGGCCGGGCTTTGGCAGGGCGATACCGATCAGGCGCGGATCACCACCAAGCTGGACCGGCCGATGGTCGGCGCGAACCTTGCCGCGCATCTGGACGGTCTGCGGGCGCAGATGCGCAAGGCCGCCGAGAACCTGGAATTCGAAGAGGCGGCGAGGCTGCGCGACGAGGTCAAGCGGCTTGAGGCGGTCGAACTGGCAGTGGCCGATGATCCGCTGGCCCGGCAATCGGCCATCGACGAGGCCGCCGAGGCGGCTGTCAACGCCTCGGGCCGCTCCAGCGCGGGCCGGGCCGGGCAGCGCGGCGGCAACAAGCGATCCAAGCGACGGCGCTGATACTTCCGGATTTACGACCTGTCCAAACCGATAGGCGAGACCAGTTTGCATTTATGAGAAACTGGCGACGTATCACGTCACTCATCTGGTTTTGGAGGTTACCATGTCCATTCTGGCGATGGATACCGATACACTTCAATTGGATCCCGAAATTGCAAAGGCTGTCGGAAAGAGCGCATCTGAATCTTACCGTGGAAAACAGCCCTATCCCTATGGCGGATTTGACGATTTTCTACCCGCCGAAGTTCTGGACCATGTGCTTGAGGAATTGCAGACCCTACCCGAGGCTGAAACGACGTTCAACCGCCCGCAGGAAAAGCTGAAGACCAGTTACGTTCCCGAACGGCTTCCAACCTATACGCGCAATCTGTTTTATGTCCTGAACTCACGCCCGTTCGTGCAGTTTCTGGAAAACATGACCGGGATAAAGGGCCTGATCCCCGACCCTTATTTCGCCGGCGGCGGGGTCCATGTCGTCGGAAATGGCGGTCATCTGGATATTCACGCCGATTTCAATCACAACGCGATACTCAATCTGGAACGACGGCTGAATGTCCTGATTTACCTGAATAAAGATTGGGAAAAAGACTTTGGCGGCTCGTTCGAGATCTGGAACCATGAGATGACCGAGATGGTCGAGAGCTTTGTCCCCCTGTTCAATCGCATGGTCTGCTTCAATACCGGCTCAACCACCTGGCATGGCAATCCGACTCCGGTGAATCACCCCGAGGGCAAACCGCGCATGTCGCTGGCGCTGTATTATTATACCGCAACATGGGATGGCACGAAACGTTCGCATACGACGCTGTTCAAGCCGCGTCCGGGCAGCATCGACAAGGCGGATCGCGAGACCCGGCGCAACGAGCTTTTGCAGGATATGGTCCCGCCGATCATGTATCGGCGGCTGATCGGCCCGCTGCGCCGGCTGGGATTCTGACGGGTTAGCCGCAGGTCACACGCAGCAGCTTGCCGCTGCGGTCATATTCGAAATTCAGCCGCTTGAGCGAGAAATCCGAGGTGACGGGATCGCCGCTGCGATAGGTGCGATAGGGCGTGCCCTCGGCCACCTTGATCGTCGGGTTGGTCTGACCGATCAGCCCGGCATAGGCAGCGGCACCGCAGCTGTCGACGCTGGTGGTGCCGTCGGCATTGGTGACTTCTTCACCCAGCACGGCGTCGCGGCCGCTTGGCGCCTCGTCGGCGCAGGCGGCCAGAAGCAACGGAGCGGAAAGGACGATGGGCAGAAATGACTTGATCATGTGAACTCCTGATTGCGAAACGTCCGGGGGAACCCGCCTGCCCGCGCAAGGGTTCCCCGCCGCCGCGCCATTCGCCGCAGGATCGGCAAAACCTAGCCGAGCCGGCCCAGAACCTCGTCCAGAAGCGCCTCGATCTCGGCCCGGGCGGTGGCATTGCGCGCCAGTTCGCCCGCGCCCTGCCCCTGCCCAAGCGATTCCGCATAGGCCACGCGGTTCGCCAGTTGCGCATCGGCCACCTCGGCGCCCAGATCGGCGGCGCCCTGCGCCACCTCGCCGGTCAGGCGGGTATGGGCGCGGGTGCGGTTCAGGACGATCAGCGTGTCGCATTTCTCGCGCCGGGCCAGATCCAGCACCCCTTCGGTTGCCCAGAGGTCCACCTGGCTTGTCGCCACCGGCACCACCACCAGATCGGCCACCCGCAAGGCCGGGCGCAGGTCGCTGTCGATCTTGGGGGGCGTGTCGATGATGACGAAGTCGAAGCGCTTTTTCAGCTTTTCGGATTCGTAGCTGGCCCCCCAGGCCGAGGAGGTGCCGAATTCCAGCGCCTCATCCTCGCCCCGCCGTTCCAGCCGTTCCAGATACCAGCGCCCCATGCTGCCCTGCGGATCGGTATCCAGAAGCGCCACCGACTGCCCGCGCCCGCGCAGCGCCACAGCCAGATTTACCGCCACCGTGGTCTTTCCCGAGCCGCCCTTTTGCTGGGCGACGGTGATTACCCGTCCTGCCATGTCCCCCTCCGTTCCGGTCTGCGCCAGTCTGTTTCACAGGCAGACTAGGCAGTATATGCGGGTAATGCACGGCTTTTTCGCAACCGCAGCATGCGCTGCGACATCAGCGCTGCCAGGTGTCGATGACCTCATACATCACCGGCTCGAAATGGCGACACATCGAGTGGATGGCGCGGTTCCTCTCGCGCATCTCGGGGCTGCGCAGCATCGCCTGATAGTCGCGGCGGTCGCGCCATTGCGAATAGGTGGCGATGCGGGTCTGGGCGTCGTTCAGGTGGATCGCGCCCGAGACATAGCCCGGCTGGCGGCTGATGACCCGATCATAGGCTTCTGTCAGCGCATCGACCACGTCCTGCGCCGATCCGGGGGTGACGTCAAAGGTGCAGATCACGGTCTGGCCGTCGAAATCCTTGCTGATACGGGTCATGGCGGGGCCTCCTGCTTGCCTGGCTTCACATCAAGCTTACGACGAAGCCGCGCAGGTTGCAGCGATTTTCCTGCTGGGCCATGGTTGCGGCCGACAAGCGAAAGGACAGCCCATGATTCCCGTTTTCGACGGCCATAACGATTTTCTGCAACGTATGGTCGAGGCCGGCCCCAAGCGCGACGCGCTTTGGCTGGAAGGCGACGGGAGTGGCGATATCGACCTGCCACGGATGCGGGCGGGCGGCATGGCGGGGGGATTTTTCGCGATCTGGGTGCCCTCGAGCCCCGATCCCGATTCCGCCATCCATGCGCTGCTGAAGGAAAACCCGCCCTTTGCCCTGCCTTTGCCGG
>JAGPGI010000325.1 GCA_018056045.1 Paracoccus sp. (in: a-proteobacteria) | reverse complement strand
TGGACGCCGCTGGCGAACCTGCCGCCCGCGCTCAGGCCGCTGATCCTGTCGATGCAGCCCGGTCAGGTCAGCCAGCCGCTGACCGTGCCCGGCGCGGTGGTGCTGTTCTTCTTGCGCGACACCCGTGGCACGCTGCGCCCCGGCGCCGAAGAGCAGGTGCTGGACTATGTCCGCTTCACGCTGGCCAGCACAGCCGAGGCCGCACGCATCGCCGCCGCCTCGGACACGTGCTCGGATCTGTTCATCCATGCGCGCGGGCTGCCGCCCGAGCAGATCGAGCATCTGAACCTGCCCCAGGGACAGGTGCCGACCGGCGAGGCCGTCCGGCTGGCGGTGCTGGACGACAACGAATCGACCATCGTCAGCTATGGCGGCGCGGTGCAGCTTTTGATGCTGTGCAAGCGCAGCCCGGCCCTCTTGGCCAATCCGCCCGAGGCGCCGGTCGCGACCGCGCCGGGCGAAGAGCCGCCGGCACCCGATCCGAACGCCCTGCCCGAGCGCGACGAGGTCCGCAACATGATCTTCAACCGCAAGGTCGGTCAGGCCGCCGATGCCTATATGGCCGAGTTGCGGGCGAATGCCGTCATCCGGCGGCCCTGATTCTGGCGGCAAGGCCCGGGGGCGCTTCGCCCCCCGGACCCCCAGAGGATATTTCGACATGAAAGAAGGTGGGCCATGCCGCAACCGATCGTCCTGACCTGTGGCGAGCCGGCGGGGGTCGGGCCGGAACTGGCGCCGAAGGCGCTGGCGGCCGGCGTGCCCTTTGCGTTTCTGGGCGATCCCCGCCATTTGCCCGCAGGGACAGAGTGGCTGGAAGTGGCTGCGCCCGGAGAGCCGGTGCCCGAGGGCGTGCTGGCGGTGTTGCGTCATGATTTCCCGGCGCCGGCCGTGCCGGGCCGGCCCGATCCGGCCAATGCGCAGGCAGTGATCGAGGTGATCGCGCGGGCGGTCGGGCTGGCCCGCGCGGGCGCGGCGGGCGGCATCTGCACCCTGCCGATCAACAAGGAGGCGCTCAAGCGTGGCGCCGGTTTCGCCTTTCCCGGCCATACCGAATATCTGGCGCATCTGGCGGGCGATGTGCCGGTGGTGATGATGCTGGCATCGACCACAGTCACGCCGCCTTGCCGGGTGGTTCCCGTGACCATCCATATCGCACTGAGCGAGGTTTCCGGCGCGCTGACGCCCGAGGCGCTGGAGCAGGCGATCCGCATCACCGACGCCGCCCTGCGGCGGGATTTCGGTGTCGACCGGCCGCGGCTGGCCGTTGCCGGGCTGAACCCCCATGCCGGCGAGAATGGCGTCATGGGCGATGAGGAACGGCTGTGGATCGCGCCCTTGCTGGCGCGCCTGCGCGGCGAGGGGTTCGAGTTGGCCGGGCCCTTGCCTGCGGATACGATGTTTCATGCCCCAGCGCGGGCACGCTACGACGCCGCGCTTTGCGCCTATCACGATCAGGCGCTGATCCCGATCAAGACGCTGGATTTTGCCGGGGGCGTGAATGTGACGCTGGGCCTGCCCTTCGTGCGCACCTCGCCCGATCATGGCACCGCCTTTGACATCGCGGGCAAGGGCATCGCCGATGCGCAAAGCGTCATCGCCGCGCTGCGCATGGCCCATGACATGGCGGGGCGCCGGACATGAGCACCATCGACGGGCTGCCGCCTCTGCGCGAGGTGATCGCGCGCCACGACCTGCGGGCCAAGAAGCAGCTGGGGCAGAACTTCCTGCTGGACCTGAACCTGACCGCCAAGATCGCCCGGGCGGCGGGCGATCTGACCGGCTGCGACGTGATCGAAGTCGGCCCCGGTCCCGGCGGCCTGACCCGGGGCCTGCTGGCCGAGGGCGCGCGCCATGTGCTGGCCATCGAAAAGGATGCCCGCGCCCTGCCGGCGCTGGCCGAGATCTCGGACGCCTATCCGGGGCGGCTTACGGTGATCAATGGCGACGCGCTGGAGATCGACCCCCTGGCGCATCTGACGCCGCCGATCCGCATCGTCGCCAACCTGCCCTATAATGTCGGCACCGAGCTGCTGATCCGCTGGCTGACGCCCGCCGCCTGGCCGCCCTTCTGGCAATCGCTGACGCTGATGTTCCAGAAGGAAGTGGCCGAGCGCATCGTCGCCAGGCCCGGCGGCAAGGCCTATGGCCGGCTGGCCGTGCTGGCGCAGTGGCGCTCGGATGCGCGGATCGTCATGACCCTGCCGCCCGAGGCATTCGTGCCGGCGCCCAAGATCCATTCGGCGGTGGTGCATCTGACCGCCCTGCCAGAGCCGCGCTATCCCGCTGATGCGGCGGTTCTGAGCCGCGTTGTCGCCGCCGGCTTCAACCAGCGGCGCAAGATGCTGCGCGCCTCGTTGAAGGGGCTGCATCCGCGGATCGAGGAGTTGCTGCTGGAGGCGGGGATTGCGCCGACTGCGCGGGCCGAGGAGATCGGGCTGGAGCAGTTCTGCGCGCTGGCGCGGGAACTGGCCGCCGCGCCACGCTGAATATTTATTCGCCCGAGGCTTATTCGCCGGACGCCTTGTCCGTCTGCGAAGCATCCGCCGCGGCGGGTCTCTTGCGGGGACGCGGCGTGCGCGGCGCGGCCGCGGCGGCATCACCTCCGGCAGCAGCGCGGCTGCGGCGGCGGGGCGCGGCCGCAGGCTCGGCTGCGGGTTCGGCCGCTGTATCGGGCGCCGCATCAGGCGCGCTGACCGGTGCCGCCTCGGACGCCGGAGCAACTGCCGAGGACGATGCCGTCTCGGGGGTGGCCACAGGCCCGCTATCCGCATCATCGGAGGAAATGACCGGCGGCAGGCCGCGCGCCATGCTCATGCCTTCGTCCGAGTCGTCGGATGGCTGTTCGGCGCGCTGTGCAGCCTGGCGATCATCACGACGGTCGTCGCGGCGATCATCGCGACGGTCATCACGACGCTCATCACGGCGGAAATCGCGCTGCTCGTTACGGTCCTGACGGTCGTTGCGGTTGCCGTGCTGGCCGTCGCCATTGTCGCCATTGCCGTAATCGCGACCATCGTCATCGCGCTGCAACGGCTGGTTCTGCTGGCGTTCGGCCTGTTCGCGCTGGGCCTCGCCCAGCATGCGGGTGTAATGTTCGGCATGCTGCAGGAAGCTCTGCTCGGCCACGCGGTCGTTCGAGAGCTGCGCGTCGCGCGCAAGGGTCAGGTATTTCTCAATGATCTGCTGGGGGGTGCCGCGCACCTTGCCCTCGGGACCCGAGGAATCGAAGACGCGGTTGACGATATTGCCCAGTGTGCGCTGTCTGTTCGACTTGTTACGCGAACGGGATTTGGATGATCTCATCAGCTTGTTGTCGGTTCTGCCCTGGCATAATGCCGGCTGAGGTTGGGGTCGGCTCTCGGGGAATGCCCGTCAGGAAACGGAGCTTAGCTCCAATTCCATAATTACCAGTTAATGGCTGAGCAAGCGTGACCCGTGCGTGGGCTTATCAGCCCCCGTCACAACTGCGAATAAACATGCCACAACGGCGTGCACAAGCGAAAATTTCGCAAGCTGCGGCAAAAGCTGCGGATCCTTGCCGGCTCAGCACGGTTTTCGGGCGAAAACCACCCGGTCTCGGCCATCCAGATCGGGCAGGATATGCGAATCCGTCAGCCCCGCCGCCTGCATCAACGCCGCCACTTCGGCGCCCTGCGTCGGGCCGATCTCGACCATCAGCCGCCCGCCCGGCATCAGATGCGCGGGAGCAGAAGCCGCGATGACCCGATAGGCGGCAAGCCCGTCGCCTTCGTCGGTCAGCGCCAGCCGCGGCTCCCAGTCGCGGACATCGGGGGCGAGCCCCGCCATCTCGTCCAGCGCGATATAGGGCGGGTTCGAGACGATCAGA
>JAGPGI010000324.1 GCA_018056045.1 Paracoccus sp. (in: a-proteobacteria) | reverse complement strand
AGGGCCCCGGCGATGCCCTGCGCATGCTGCCCCTGCTGGCGGGGCTGGACGAGGGCTGGCTGCATCCCCATGGCGCGCATGTCGCCAAGCGCCTGCCGGTGCCGGGCATGGTGGTCTATGATCAGCTCCCGCAGCCGCTGACCGAACCCGCCCTGAAGGCGCTGGCGGGCCGCGCGCCGGTGATCCTGCCGCTGTTCTCGCCCCGCTCGGCGCGGCTTTTGTCTTTACGGGCGGCCGAGGCGCGCGCACCCCTCTGGCTGGTGCCGATCAGCCCGGCCGCCGAGGCCGAATGGCGGGCCGCTCAGGCGCGTCTGGCGGTCGCCCCGACGCCCGATGCGGCAGGCATCCTGCGCGCCATCGCGACGCTTCTGGACCGCGCGGGATCGTCGCAACATTCCATGTGAAGCCGTGGGTTGAGGCGTTGCGCCGTGCCGTCTAGACTGACCGCCAGAGCCAGAGGCATGATCGCCTCCAGCCGGCACAGCTTACGCACGGGCCGGCCGGGGCGCGATCCATAAGGGAACGGGGAAGAGTTGTGAAAAAACCAGAGACCGACGCCAGCGAGAACAAGGCAACCCCCGAAAAGGACAGTAAAAAGAAGCCCGTCTCGGGGGCGGTGATCGACAGCCATCCGATCAGCGCCAGTGAGGCTGCGGCGGCTGCCAAGCCCGAGGCAAAGCCCTTGGTCGAGTCGAAACTGGTCGGTTCGGGCACGGGTCCGGATGCCGCCGCGCCCAAGGCCGGGGCCAGGCCTGATACGGGCGCGCCCGTCAAGGCCAGCGCCAGCAGCGTGCCGCCGGTGGCGAAATCCGAGGCGCCGAAGGATGTCGCCAAGTCTGAGCCTGCCAAGTCTGAGCCCGTTAAGTCCGATCCTGCCAAGTCCGATCCTGTGAAGGCCGCCTCGGGTTCCGGCCCGACCAGCGCCCCCACGCCGCCCGCCTCCACGCCACCCGCCCCCCCGGCTGCCGCCCCTGCGACCAAGGTCGAGACCCGCGTGGTCGAGGTGCGCAAGGCCGGTTTCATGCCCACCTTTCTTGGCGGCGTGATCGCGGCCGGTCTGGGTGCCGGCGCGACCTATTGGGCGATCCCGCATCTGCCCGCCGCATGGCAGCCGGTGGTGCCCGTCGCGGCCGATGGCCAGCTTGAGGCCGCCCGCGCCGCCGGAACCGAGGCCGCGACCGCCGCGCTGCAGTCCCAGACCGAGGCCTTGGCCACCCGCGCCGCAGAGGCCGGCGCCGATGCCGCGCGTCAGGCCCTCGCCGATTTGCAGCCGCCCGCCGGCGATGCTGCCGCGATGAGCGCGCAGGCCGAAAAGCTCGCTGCGCTGGAAAAGACCGTGACCGATCTGGCCGCACGCCCGGTGGTGGCGCCGGTCGTCTCGGGCGAGGGAAGCGAGCGGCTGCAGGGGGTTCTGAATGAACTGACCGCGCGCCTGACCGCCCAGCAGCAGCGCCTTGACGAACTTGCCGCGCGCCCGGCCTCTGACGCCGGATCGGCCGAGCAATTGCAAGGCTTTGTCGCGCAGGCAGAGGCGCTGCAAAAGCAGATCGCCGCGTCGGCCGCCGAGGCCGAGCAGCGCATCGCCGCCGCCGAATCGCAGGCCTCGGCCTTGCAGGAAAGCGCCGAGACGGCGAACCGGCGCGCGCAGGCCGCGACCGCCGCCGCCGCCCTGCGCGCCGCGATCGAGACCGGAGGCAGCCGCGATCAGGCGCTGGCCGATCTGGGCGCGGCCGGGATCGAGGCGCCGGCGGTGCTGAACGGTGACCTGCCGACGCTGGAGCAGTTGCGCGCCGAATTCCCCGCCGCCGCGCGTGCGGGGCTTGCCGCCGCGCTGAATGCCGCCCCGAACAGCGGAGGGGCGCTTGGCGTGATCGGGGACTTTCTGCGGGTGCAGACCGGCGCCCGTTCGGTCGAGCCGCGCGAGGGGGATGACCCGGACGCGGTGCTGTCGCGCGTCGATGCGGCGGTCAAGGCCGGCGATATCCGCGGCGCATTGACCGGGATCACCACTCTGCCAGAACCCGCACAGGCGGCGATGGCGGATTGGACCAGCCGTGCCCAGCTCTGGGTCGATGCCGATACCGCGCTGGCCACGCTGGCCTCCGGCAGCCTGTAAGGGGGACCAGATGCTTCTCTCGGCTTTGAAAATCCTGATCTTCTTTGCCATCGTTCTGGCGGTCACGCTGGGTGCGATGCAGCTTTCGGAAACCGGCGACGGGCTGACGCTTGTCTATGGTGGCACCGAATATGTGCTTGGCCCGGTCCAGACCATGATCGCGGTGACCGTTGCCATTCTGCTGGGCTGGCTTGCGGTGCGCCTGCTTGGCCTGATGCTGGCCTTCGTGCGCTTCCTGATGGGCGACGAGACGGCGATCACCCGCTATTTCGACCGCTCGCGCGAGCGCAAGGGCTATGCGGCGCTGTCCGAGGGCATGCTGGCCGTCGCCTCGGGCGAGGGGCGGCTGGCGCAGGACAAGGCGGCCCGCGCCGCCAAGCTTCTGGACAATGCGCAGGTGACCGAGCTTCTGGCCGCGCAGGCCGCCGAGGTGGCGGGCGACAAGGCCAAGGCGGGCGAGGTTTATCGCCGCCTGCTGGGCGATGAGCGCACCCGTTTCGTCGGCGTGCGCGGGCTTTTGCGCCAGAAACTCGACGAGGGCGATACCGCCACCGCGCTGAAACTGGCCGAAAAGGCCTATGCGCTGAAGCCGCGCCATGCCGAGGTTCAGGACACGCTGCTGGAATTGCAGACCCGGCAGGGCGACTGGAAGGGCGCGCGCGCGGTCCTCAAGGACAAGCGCAAGCAGGGCCAGTTGCCCCAGGACGTCCATATCCGCCGCGATGCCGTGCTGGCGCTGAAAGAGGCCTCCGAGGTGCTGGCCGCCGGCAATTCGATCAGCGCCCGCGAGGCGGCGATTTCCGCCAGCCGCGCCAGCCCCGACCTGATCCCGGCGGCGGTGCTGGCGGCGCGCAGCTATATCGCCCAGAACGACGCCCGCAATGCCAGCCGCGTCCTGCAAAAGACCTGGAGCGTGCGGCCCCATCCCTCGATCGCCGCGACCTATGCCGAGATCGTCCCCGACGAAAAGCCGGCCGCACGGCTGCGCCGCTTTGAGGATCTGATGCGGCAAAACCCCGATCACGAGGAAACCCGACTGCTGCGCACCGAGCTGTTGCTGACCGCCGAGGACTTTCCCGGTGCCCGCCGCGCGCTTGGCGACCTGGCCGAAAAGCACCCGACCGTGCGCTCGCTATCGCTGCTGGCCGCGATCGAGCGCGGCGAGGGCGCCGATGACGCGGTGGTGCGCGGAGTTCTGGCCCGGGCGCTGGTCGCCAGCCGTGGCCCGCAATGGGTCTGCGACAAGTGCCACAATGTCATGGCCGACTGGTCGCCGGTCTGCGACAGCTGCGGTGGGTTCGACACGCTGACCTGGCGTGAGCCGCAGACCCCGGTCTGGGGCACGGTGCCCGGCAATGGCGTCGAGATGCTGCCCTTGCTGGTCGGCGCGCCCTCGGCCCCGGTGCCCGCCCGCCGCGATGCGGCTGCCGATGCCGAGGTCGTCACGCCCGCGCCCGCAGCGGCAAGGCCCGCCCCGCAGCCGGGCATGATTGGCGACGAACCCGACGATGATCAGCCGGCGCCCGCCGCGCCCGAGGCCAAGGCGCCCGAGCCGCATCAGCCGCATGTCACGCCCGGCATGGTGCCCAGGGAATCGGATTACGACAGCGCCACCGAGCCGGCGATGACCGTTACCGACCCCGAGCCTGAACCGGTCGTGCCCCCCGCCGCCCCGCAGCCCTCGCACAGGCCGCATATCGCGACGCAGGGCGACATCCTGCCGGTGCGTCCCGATG
>JAGPGI010000323.1 GCA_018056045.1 Paracoccus sp. (in: a-proteobacteria) | reverse complement strand
GTGAATTGCGAGGCCGGAATCCCCGATGAGGAGGAGCCGACAATCGCCGTTTCCGCCATCAGCGCGTCGATGGCGAGGCTGACCTCGGTCTTGGCCGCGACCGTCTCGAAGACGGATTCCTGCACATAGAACGCGCCGTCCAGCGCCCCGGCCAGACTGTCATGGACGCTGATCCGCGACAGCACATCCTGCAGGTTGTCGATCACCCCGGCGGCTTTCAGTTCAGTCAGGCTCTCCTGCGCCCATGGCAGGATGCGCGCGCGGACCTCGGCGGATGGATCATGGGCGCGGACGGTATAACCCGCCCGCGCAAAGACCAGCGCCCAGCCAGAACCGACCAGCCCGGCCCCGACGACCGCAACGATACCCTTGCCCGGCATCATGCGACCTTCGAGGTTTCGCCATCGGCGAGGCAGATTTCGGTGATCCGCAGCCCGTCCGAGGTGATGCGCGAGGGGAAGGCGTCGCGCAGCCCTTCCTCGTGGATCGGGATGACGCGGCGGTGTTCATAGCCGACCTGCGACATCATCGCCTCGGTCGCCAGGATCAGGTTGGTCTGGCTGCCCACGGCAAGGCCGACCGGAGTATACATTTCCTCGACATCGACGACGGCGCCGGAACTGCGCAGGTTGTCGAACTGATAGACCAGATCGCCCGCCAGCACCCAGCTGTCCTGAGATTGCTTCTGCCCGTCATTGCGCACGGTGACCCACATCGAGCCCCAGGTATGGCTGTCGGGCGCGGCATGCAGATCGATCCCGGGCAGCACGTCCTCGAGCGCGCCGTCGACCGTGACCAGCCGCCTGTCGCGCGCCAGATCGACCCCGCGGACGATATCGCCGGGATCGACCGCGACCATCATCCAGCGCATGCGGTCGGGCAGCGACATGGCCCAGACCCATTTCGAGATCTCGCGTTCCTGAATGTAGAATTTCGCGTTGGGGAAATCCTCGACATTGCCGAAATGGTCGAAATGGGCGTGACTGATGAAGCAGGTATCCACGTCATCGGGCGCAAGGCCGATCCCGGCCAGAACCGTCTTGGGGTCGCGCCAGTTCTCGACCCCGAAACGGTCGCCCAGAACCTTGCCATAGGCCTTGTCGTTATAGCCCACATCGACCATGGCGACATGATCGCGGCCCTTGATGACCGCATAGCAATAGGGCAGCTTCACATAGCCCTGATTATGCGCGCCATAAAGCACGCCGCTTTTGTGGTAATTGGCAACATAGCTGTATTCCAGAACCCAGATCGAATAGTCGGCCATTTCCGTTCCCCTCCGTTGATGTTTTCCGCTGCGCGCCTCAATGGGCGCATGCGCAGCAGGCATGTGTGAAATCGACCATCTGCAACCCGGCCTTGGCGGCGCTGGCGGCTTCCAGATGCGCGTAGGCGCGCTTGATCTGTAACCCCGCCAGATCCAGCGCCGCCTCCAGCCCTTCCCGCCCCCGGATCTCCAAGAACGTTCTCAGCGCCAGACCGGAAAACCCGTGCGCATGTTCGAGCTGCGCGCGGTGGCCCGCGACACCGCCCGGCGACGGCAGGGCGGCCAGCCGCTCGGCGGCGGCTTTCCAGCGCGCCTCGCATTGCGCCAGTTCAGGCAGGTCGCGGATCTCGTTGCGCGAGGTCAGGCGCGCAAGGATCGCGAGGCCCGCGCACTGGCCGATGATGCGGCGCAGATCCTCATAGATCGGGCGGCAGGCGCTGGCATAGGCGGCGACCGCGTCCGATCCCAGCGTCCGCGCCAGCTCCCCCGGATCGGGCGCAGGCTGCGGGGGCGGCCCGTCCAGCGACAGGAGGCAATCGGGGCGGTGCGTCTGCGCAAGACGGGTGAAAAGCGCGCTTTCGTTGGTCATGTCCGTCCTCATCTGTTCCTGTCGCGCACGGTGCCGCGCTGAACCAGAGGCCCCGGCGGCATGCGCAGGATGCGCTGATCCGCATGGGTTTCCGCAGCCAGCTTGCGGGCCAGATCGACCGTGGCGGCCATCATTTCCTCAAGCGGTTGGGCAATGGTCGTCAGCCGGTGCGACGGCCAGCCCGCCATGGTGATATCGTCGTAGCCGATGACCGAGACATCCTCGGGGACCCTCAGCCCCAGCCCCTCTTGCACGCCCTCGATAAAGCCGATCGCGACGATATCGTTGGCGCAGAAGACCCCATCGGGCCGCAGCGGCAGATCGCGCATCGCAAGACCCGCAGCGTAGCCCGCCTCATAGGAAAAGCGCCCGGCCTCGATGACCTGCGGCGGCGGCAGCCCGCGTTCGACCGCGCGGTCGTTGAAACCTTGCTGGCGCTCGACATTGGTCGAGGCCCCCGGAAAGGCCGAGACGTAAAGCAGCGCGCGGTGGCCAAGATCGATCAGATGGTCGGCGGCGCGGCGCCCGCCCTCGATATTGTCGCAAGACACGCCAAAGCCCAGACCGTCCGCCGAAAGACGGTTGAAAAAGATCACCGGCGCCCCCGCGATCTCGCATTTCTCGCGGGCATGCGAATTCAGATTGGTCGCCAGGACGATCATCAGATCGGGCTGATAGGCCAGCAGCAGTTCGACCGCCTCGTCGATCCCCTCGGGCTGGTCGGCGGCGGCCAGCATCACGTTCATGCCCGCTTGTTGCAGCAACGTGGTCAGGCGGCTCATGACCTCGGGATAGAACGGGTTCGACAGGTCCGAGACGACCATGCCGACGATCTGGGTCTTCTTGGTGATCATGCTTTGCGCAATGGGGTTGGGCCGATAGCCAAGCGCGGCCGCGCGTTCCAGAACGATCCTGCGGGTCTCGGCGGCAATCACCGCGTCAGGGTAAAAGGCCCGCGACACCGTCGAGACGGACATGCCCAGATCACGGGCAAGATCCTTGACGGTAATTCGGTTACGGGTCGGGCGGGTTTTCTGGTTCACTGCTTGGCTCCGGTCTGTTCCTTGGCCGATTTGTTCCGATTTGGTCGGGCTTTGCCATCCAGGAAGTTAACGCGGCATTTGGGCGGGGTTCAGGATGCCCGCCCGGCCAATGCCGGGCGGGCATCCAAGCCATGAGTTACGGCTGGACCGTGGCTTCGATCTTGGTCAGCTTGTAGAGGTCCGCCGGCGGCTCGCAGCCGTCGCAGTTGATGCCCGGCTCGTTATTGGCCTGTTTGACCTCGGCCGGAAGCGGCTGGATCGTCGCCCCGGCGACCGGGGTCCCGTTCAGCGCCGATTCGACATTCACCTCGGGCAGCAGTTCGGGGTTCAGCACCTCGGACACGAACGAGGACGGCACTTTTTCCGGCGGGAAGACGTTGCAGCCGTTTTCATAGCTGTCACCTTCGCAGATCTTGACTTCGGCGGCGGGAACCCAGGGCAGCGGATATTCGATGTTCATCGGCGCCAGCTCGCGCTTGCCGGTCAGGATCTCCATCGCCAGTTTGAAGGCATAGCCTGATTGCGCCGGGGGCGAGCCTGCGGAAACGCCCTTCAGGCCTTTCGCCTGCATCTCGGGGTCGGCAAGCGCCAGACGGAAGCCAGCCGAGTTTTCGCCCGTCATCGGCACCAGCGCGTGGCCCGCATCCAGCAGCGCCTGAATCGCGCCGTATTCCCCGGCCTGCGCCCAGATGCCGTTCACATCCGGATGCGCGGTCAGCGCCTTGGCGGTTTCCTGCTGCGTGGTGCGGTCATCCCAGAACGAATAATATTCGGCCACGACCTCGATGCCCGGATACTTATTGAAGACGCTCAACGCGCCGTCGGTGTGAGGCTGGTCGACCGAGTTGCCGGGAACGCCGCGCGACAGGAAGATCTTGCCCTTGCCGCCCAGCTCGTTCACCAGCGCCTGCGCGCTGTTTTCGCCAAAGCCCGAGGACAGGTAGCTGACATTATAGG
>JAGPGI010000035.1 GCA_018056045.1 Paracoccus sp. (in: a-proteobacteria) | reverse complement strand
GAAATTTTCCGGTGGCGGTGGTGAATGTGACGCCTTGGCGGGGTTTTTCCGAACCCTGCCCCGGTTTCGCGGATACATGTCGGGCGGGTATCCGCCGAGCTGCGTCGCAAGGCCGCCCAAAAAGAAAAGGCCCCGCAAAGGGGGCCTTTCCGTAGAGGTTTCGGGCTGGATCAGAAGTCCATCTTGACGCCCAGCGTCACCGTGCGGCCCGGCGCGTAAAGCGGGTTGATGTCGCGGGCCAGCGTGCCGCCGCGGAAGACGTCACGCTCGACATAGCTCGAACGCTCGTAATAGTTGCGGTCGAAGACGTTATCGATGTTCAGGTGAACGGCGATGTTTTCATAGTTCTCGGGGCGCCATTCGCCGTAAAGGTTCAGCACCGTATACGAGCTCTGGTCATAGAACCCGGCATCGGTCATTTCGTCGCCGGACAGCTTGTCGGCCCATTCGACCGTGCCGCCGACCTTGAGGTTGTATTGCGCGATCTCCTGATCGACGAACAGCGTGGCGACCTTGCCGACCGGCACCGCGACGCCGCCCGCCGGCAGCACGTCATCGCCGCCCTGGCTCACGTCCGCCTTGGTAAAGCTGCCGCCGACGCGACCCGATCCCCAGCTATAGGTGCCCTGCAGGGTAAAGCCCTTGCTGCGGTATTCATCGACATTGCCCAGATAGGGGGCGCCTTCGGCGGGGAAGATGAACTCGCCCATATCCTTCAGGCGGGTGTCGAAGAAGGTGATGTTGCCGGTCCAGTTGTCCTGGTTGGCGTTCAGGCCCAGCTTGATGTTGCGCGCGCTGGAGGCCTTGTAGTCGTCCGAGGTGTAAAGATCGGCGCTGCGGGCATGCAGCAGCGCATATTCGCCGAACCTGTAGCCCAGCCAGGTGCGCGAGGCGCCGGCAAAGACTTCGTAGCCATCGGCGAATTCATAGGACAGCGTGCCATTGATGCTGGCGCCGGTGTCGGAATGCCGGGTGCCGTCGAAATCGGTAAAGCGGAAGTGGTCGACGCGGGCGCCGGTGGACAGGTCGATGCCGTTATCGAACTCGAATCGGCCCTGGACGAAGGCGCCGATCTGCATCGTCTCCATCGTCCAGTAGCGGGTGTCGGTATCGCCGTAATTGTCGATGTCGTAATCGTTATAGGCCCAGTCGACGCCGGCGGTGACATTGCCCGGCTCAATGGCGAAGGTGTTCTTCATGACGCCGCCGATGGTGCGGCTCTTGAGGTTCATGTCGCCATTGGTGCCGCCGATCAGATAGTTCGGACGCTCATACTTGTTCTCGGTGATGTAGAGCATCGCCTCGGGGTCCCAGAGGCTGGTCGGTGCGGTCGAGGTATATTTCAGGCTGACCGAGTCGCGGGTGACCTCCAGCGGAAAGACCAGCTTGTCCGCGTTCAGGTCCATGTTCATCTTGATGCTGCGGTCGGCATCGTCGCGCGTGTGGTCGATGGCCAGTTCGATGCGGTGGGTCTCGAACTCATAGCCCAGCTTGACCAGCGCGCCCGAGGCGCCCGGCTCGGTGCCGACGATTTCGTAGCCGTCGCCGTTCTCGTAATTCTTGCCGTCGGTGCCGTGGAGCATCGCGAACCAGTCAAAGCCGCCATAGACGCCGTAACCGGCCAGCGAACCCGAGAGGCCGCGCCCGTTCGAGCCATAGGACAGGCCGACACGGCCGCCCTGCGTGCGGCCATCGGTCAGCAAATCCTTGGCGCCGACGGTTTCATAGCGCACGGCACCGGCGGCGGCGCCGAAACCGGCATCGGCGGCGGCGGTCCCGGCCTCGACCTCGACCGATTTCAGGAAGGCCGGGTCGATCACGTTCGAGCCGGTATGGTGCCAGCTCGTCGGGCCCTGCGGCACGCCGTCGACGGTGACGGCGAGGTTCGACTGCTCGAGGCCAAAGACATGAATGCGCTTCGACGGACCCGCGCCGCCCGAAACCGTCAGCGCCGAATCGCGCTGGAACAGTTCCGAGACATCGGCGGGCTGCATCACCTCGATATCTTCCTGCGACACCACCATGCCGCCGGTGGCCTCGACGTTTTCCTGACCGTCCGCGACCAGCGTGATCGGGTTCAGGACGATGGTATCCGAGGCGGGTTCCTGCGTCGGATTGGCGTCCTGCGCATAAAGTGCGGTCGCCAGCGCGAGCGTCGAAACGCTGGCAAGCGGAAGGATGCGGCACAGTTTCATGGGCAAAGCCTTGATTTGATATGGGTCGGGGGCCGTGCTAGCCAGCCTTTCCCGGATCGGCAACTAAAATAGTAAGGATTCATCCGAAGATCATAACAAAAATAGTCGGAAATGTGGCAAAGATGTTTCACCCGCTTGTGACCGCCGCTGCGCGGGGGGCCATGCCGGGGACGGTCGGCCG
Organism: Paracoccus sp. (in: a-proteobacteria); assembly: GCA_018056045.1. Classification (GTDB taxonomy): domain Bacteria; phylum Pseudomonadota; class Alphaproteobacteria; order Rhodobacterales; family Rhodobacteraceae; genus Paracoccus. Next base: position 10,461 of record JAGPGI010000035.1, on the reverse strand, counting down.
ATGCCGGGACTGCTTCGGACTGGCGAGAAGGGGGGAATGCGGTTACAGCAGCGTAAAGCCGCGAGATGCAGAAGGCCCGCATGAGCATTCACTTTTATCACAACGATCTGCCCGACGATCTGGACCTTGGTCCGGTCGTCGCCATCGACACCGAGACCATGGGCCTTGACCCGCGCCGGGACCGGCTGTGTCTGGTGCAGCTTTCCTCGGGCGATGGCTCGGTGCATCTGGTGCAGATCGCCAAGGGCCAACGCGAGGCGCCGAACCTGACGCGCATGCTGACCGATCCCGGGGTGCTCAAGCTGTTCCATTTCGGGCGTTTCGACATTGCCGCGCTTGAAGCCGCCTTTGGCGTCCTGACCAAGCCGGTCTGGTGCACCAAGATCGCCTCGAAGATGGTGCGCACCTTCACCGACCGGCACGGGCTGAAATACCTGCTGTCGGAACTGGTCGGCGTCGATATTTCCAAGCAGCAGCAGACCAGCGACTGGGGCGCCACCGACCTGACCGACGCGCAGTTGGAATATGCGGCATCCGACGTGCTTTACCTGCACCGGCTCAAGGCCGAGCTGGAAAAGCGGCTGGAGCGCGAGGGCCGCACCGCGCTGGCGCAGGCCTGTTTCGACTTCCTTCCCGCCCGGTCGCATCTGGACCTGCTGGGCTGGGGGGATGAAAACGACATCTTCCGGCATTAGATAACGGTCATGAGCGCATATCTTGATACCGCCCGCCGTGTGATCCTGACCGAGACCGAGGGGCTTCGCCGTCTCGAGGCCAGCCTTGCCGACGGGCTGGGCGACGCGTTCGAGCGCGCCGTCACCACCATCCTGTCGGCGCAGGGGCGGGTAATCGTCTCGGGCATGGGAAAATCGGGCCATGTCGGGCGCAAGATCACGGCGACGCTGGCCTCGACCGGGACGCCGGCGCAATTCGTCCATCCCGCCGAGGCAAGCCATGGCGATCTGGGCATGGTCACGCAGGGCGATGTGGTGCTGATGCTGTCCAATTCGGGCGAGACGCCCGAGCTCGCTGACATGATCGCCCATACCCGCCGTTTCCAGATCCCGCTGATCGGTGTGGCCAGCCGACCGCAATCGACCCTGTTGCGGCAGGCCGAAGTGGCGCTGGTCCTGCCCGACGCGCCTGAGGCCTGCGGCGAGGGAATCGTTCCCACCACCTCGACCACCATGACCATCGCGCTTGGCGATGCGCTGGCCATCGCGCTGATGGAGCATCGCAAGTTCACGCCCGAACATTTCCGCACCTTCCACCCCGGCGGCAAGCTGGGGGCCAAGCTGTCGCGGGTGGCGGACCTGATGCACAAGGACATTCCGCTGGTCCCCGAAATCGCCCCCATGGCCGAGGCGCTGCTGGTCATCAGCCAGAAAAGCTTTGGCGTGACCGGGGTTGTCGACGTGTCCGGGCGGTTGACCGGCATCATCACCGATGGCGACCTGCGCCGCCACATGCAGGGCCTGCTGGAGCGTAACGCCGCCGAGGTGATGACCCGCAATCCGCGCAGCATCGGCCCCGACGCGCTGGCCGAGACCGCGCTTGCGGAAATGCAGTCGCGCCGCATCACCAGCCTGTTCGTGGTCTCGGACGAGGGTCGGCCGCTGGGGCTGATCCATATCCACGACTTCCTGCGCAGCGGGCTGGTCTGACCCATGACCCGGTCACGCATCGTTGCCCTGTTGCGTGTCATCCTGCCGCTGACGGCGCTGGCCTTGCTGTCGGTGCTGTTCCTTCTGGGTCGCAAGCCCGAGCCGGACGGGACCATTCCCTATGCCGATGTCGATCCGCGCGAGGTGGCCGAGCGCCAGCTTGCGACCTCGCCGACCTATGCCGCCGTGACCGAGGACGGCGCGCAGATCAACATCACCGGCGCGCAGGTCATGCCCGGCAGCGCCGAGGGGCAGGGCACGGCCAGCACGGTGCGGATGACGTTTCGCGCCCAGGACGGTCGCGCCGCCGATATCAGCGCCGGCCATGCCGCGATCGAGGGCGACCTGATGGTGCTGCAGGAGGGCGTGCGCATGACCACCGCCGATGGCTGGGTGGTGACGGCGCCGGAATTTCATGCCTCGCCTTCGGCGGGCACGCTGAATGCCGATGCCGAGGTGAATGTCCGCGCCCCCTTCGGCAACCTGACCGCCGCACAGATGGAACTGCGCCCCCTCGGCGACGGGACCGGCGATCATGTGCTTGATTTGAGCGGCGGAGTCCGGTTGATATACCAGCCATGACCCGGTGCCGGCCCAGTGGCCGGCCGGGGCATGTTACGCCAGAAAGGAAAGTTCCGATGTCCCGGTTGCGCGCGTTCCCGCCGATGGTTCTGTCGCTTGTGCTCGCGGCAGCGCCGGCTCTGGCGCAAAGCTCCGGCTTTGGCCGGGCGCAGGACACGAAACTGCCGGTCGAGGTCACCGCCGAACAGCTTTCCGTCGATCAAAAGACCGGCAAGGCCACGTTTTCGGGCAAGGTGCTGATCGGGCAGGGGCAGATGCGGCTTTCGGCGGACCGCGTGACCGTGACCTATGCCCAGGGCAATCAAAGCCGCATCAGCGCGCTCCATGCCGAGGGCAACGTCACCATGGTCAGCGGCGAGGACGCGGCCGAGGCGCGCGCGGCAGATTACGATGTCGAATCGGGCAATGTCATCCTGACCGGCGATGTCCTGCTGACCCAGGGCGGCAATGTGCTCGCCGGCGAAAAGGTCACCGTGGACCTTGAGACCGGGACCGCCAATGCCTCGGGCCGGGTGCGCAGCGTCCTGCAACCGGGGAGCGAATGATGAGCGCCGAGCCGGGCAAGGGCCTGCAGGTCAGCGGGCTGCGCAAATCCTATCGCAACCGTCCGGTGATCCGCGATGTCGGCCTGACGCTGGACCGGGGCGAGGTGGTGGCGCTTCTGGGGCCGAACGGTTCGGGCAAGACCACCTGCTTTTACTGCGTGGCCGGTCTGGTCGCGCCCGATTCGGGTCAGGTGATGATCGACGGGCAGGACGCGACCACCCTGCCGATGTATCGCCGCGCCCAGATGGGCATCGGCTATCTGCCGCAGGAAATGTCGATTTTCCGCGCATTGACGGTCGAACAGAATATCGAGGCGGTGCTGGAACTGGTCTGCCGCGACGCCCATCACCGCCGCGACCGGCTTGAGGAATTGCTGGGCGATTTCTCGATCGGGCATCTGCGCGGGGCCTCGGCCATGGCGCTGTCGGGGGGCGAACGCCGCCGGGTCGAGATCGCGCGCTGTCTGGCCTCGAACCCCTCGTATCTGCTGCTGGACGAGCCCTTTGCCGGCGTCGATCCCATCGCCGTGGGCGAGATCCGCAGCCTTGTCCATGACCTGAAAAGCCGCGGCATCGGCGTCTTGATCACCGATCACAACGTCCGCGAAACGCTGGAGATCGTGGACCGCGCCTATATCCTGCATGACGGCCATGTGCTGAAATCCGGCACCACCGAGGAAATCGTTGCCGATCCGCAGGTTCGCCGGGTCTATCTGGGCGAATCCTTCCGCATGGGCTGAAGCCCGCTGCCGTAGCCTCTCGTTCACCGATCCTGCGCGCGCCCGTTGACAGAAACGATTGGCTGTCACCAAATGAGGGTATGGCCGGGCAAGAACGCCCCGCCGAAAAAGCCCGCGGCGCGGCGGTCGCGCCGTCCGATGCCCCGGGCAAGCGAAAGGACGGACCAACCATGCGCTACCAGATCAGCGGCAAACAGATCGACGTCGGCGAGGCCCTTACGACTCACGTCAAGACCGAACTGGGCGAGACGATCGACAAGTATTCGCAGCGTCCCACCGACGCGACCGTCATCTTTTCCCGCAACGCGCATGAATTCATCTGCGATGCCGTCGTGCATCTGTCGACCGGCCTGAACGTTCAGGCCAAGGGGGCCTCGACCGAGGTCTATGCCGCATTCGAGCAGTGCAAGGAGCGTATGGACAAACAACTGCGCCGCTACAAGCGCCGGTTGAAGGATCATCACAAGGACCGTGCAGAGCCGGTTGCCTTCGAACAGGCGGGCATGTATGTGCTGACCGCTGATGAGGATGAATGGGAAGCGCAGGAAGATGGCCTGCAGCCCATGATCATCGCCGAGATGGAAACCCGGGTCCCCACCCTGTCCGTGGGCGATGCGGTGATGCAGATGGAACTGGCCGGCACGCCGCTGCTGGTCTTCCGTAACGAGAAGCACGGGGGCGTGAATGTGGTCCACCGCCGCGACGACGGCAACGTGGGCTGGATCGATCCCCGCAACATGGGCTAGACTGACCAAAAGGCAGTCCAGTTGAACCAAGGTCCCGGCTGCGGAACCCGCAACCGGGACGAGGATGATTTCAGGCGATATGCAGATCAGCGACATTCTCTCTCCGGCCGCCGTGCGGACGATGAGCCAGATCACCAGCAAGAAGCGACTGTTTCAGGAAATCGCCGAGCAGGCGCGCAGCATCTATGGCGTTGATGCCGCGCAGACGCTGGACGCCCTGCAAGAGCGCGAGACGCTGGGCCCGACCGGCGTCGGACATGGCGTGGCGCTGCCGCATGCGCGGCTGCACGGGCTGGACCGGGTGGTGGGCCTGTTCCTGCGGCTGGAAAAGCCCCTGGATTTCGACGCCGTCGACCGCCAGCCGGTGGACCTGATCTTTGCGCTGCTGGCGCCCAAGAATTCCGGCGTCGATCACCTCAAGGCGCTGGCGCTGGTCTCGCGCACTTTGCGCGATCAGGACCTGCGCGCCAAGCTGCGCGCCAATGAGGACCCGGTGGCGCTGCATGCCATGCTGGCCGCCGCGCCGGGCATCAAGGCCGCTTAACGGATTTCGGCCTGAGGGTTTTGAATCGGACCGATTCGGCCCTATATTGGTCCCTCACCCACCTGAGGAGGGCCAAGATGAGCAAACACATCAGCGACCAGCCCCGTAGTCAAGCGCATCTGCGCCTGCGCGAATTCACCCGCCAGGAACGCGAAACGGGCGTTCATCCCGCCGTCGAGAGCCTGCGCACCCGTCCGCAGACCCGCGACGGCGATGGCCGCAAAACGGCCGAATACCTGCGCATCGACCGCGGTCAGCGGACCTGACACCTGTGGCCGGGGCGCTCAGGATGCCCCGGCTCAAACGGGTTGCGCCACAACCGGGGCCAGAACCGTCTCCAGCGGGGTTTCGCAACTGAGGCTCTGGGCGCCATCCCCGGAAAACGGAATGCCGTCGCGGTTCAGCGCCATATACATGCCGGCAATCCCCTCCGAGAACGAGGCGCCAAGCCCTGCGGCCATGTGGAAGGCCGCAATCTCTTGCTCGGGGACAGGGTCGGCGGAAATGGCGCGACCCGCATGCCGCGACAGGATCGCCGCCGCGTCGCGTTCCGAATAGCGTCTCGGCCCGGTCAGATTGAAGATTCCGGGCCGGGGTGACAGCAGCAGCTGGCCCGCCGCCCTGCCGACATCAATGGCCGAGACCGCCTCGATGGCGCGATCCAGTGGCGCCAGAAAGGCCGGCATGGCGCCGGTATCAGCCCCGATCCCGGCCAGCGGGATCCAGCTTTCCATGAACATTGCCGGCCGCAGGACAGCGATCCGGGTCGGCGTGTCGCGCAGCGCCATCTCGAAATCATGCAGCGTGGTGACGATGCCGGTGCCCCCCGCCAGATGCGCGCCCTGCGATGACAGCGCGACCGCATAACTAATGCTTGCCTGCCGCAGGGCCTGCGCGACCGCCGCCGAAAGCTGCGCGGCCTCGCGGGTGACGTCTTCGGCCCCGGCCGCGATCGGGTTCATGACAAAGACCGCGTCTGATCCGTCGAAGGCGGCGGCCAGCGCGGCGCTGTCCCGCGCCTCGACTGCGCGCCATTCGACATTCGGCCGTGTCTCGGCTGGCGGGTTGCGGGACAAGGCCCGCACCGGCTGGCCCGCCTGCGATACGACCTCAAGGACGGCGCCGCCGACCCGTCCGCTTGCGCCCATGATGGTGATCATCTTGCTATCCTCCGTTTTGCAATGAGGATAGGATAGGCCTGTACATAAAATTTCATAAGTACGCACATTTTTTATACTGCCCCATGAAAGCAGCGCCATGGCCTTAAAACCGTCCCAAGCCCAGCCCGGAAACCCCGAGGAATGCCCGGTTGCAGCGACATTGCAGGTGATCGGCGGCAAATGGGTGCCGCTGATCCTGTTCCAGCTCAAGGACCAGCCGCGCCGCTTCAATGCGCTGCGCCGGCTGATTCCCGGCATCACCCAGCGCATGCTGACGCTGCAATTGCGCGGGCTGGAGGAAGATGGCGTCGTCGCCCGCAAGGTCCATGGGACGGTGCCGCCGCATGTCGAATACAGCCTGACGCCGCGTGGCCTGACGCTGGCGCCGATCATCGAGGCGATGGAGGAATGGGGAAATCTGCGGCTGGTTCAGCGGCGTGAAAAAAAGCCGGCCGGGCAATAGCCTGGCCCGGCCGGTCTGGTTGTCGCTGATGAAGTCGGTGATCGCCTTGCCCCGATCGCGCCGGACCGGCGCGACATGGGCAAGGCCCTGGCTCAGGCGCGGACCAGCTTTTCGTAATCGGCGGCCACTTCGCGGGTGACATTGCCGACCTGGAAATGGAAATCGCCGATCTGGCCCACAGGCGTGACCTCGGCGGCGGTGCCGGTCAGCCAGCATTCGCTGAAATCCGCCATTTCCTCGGGCTTGATGCGGCGTTCATGCACGGTCAGGCCCTTGTCCTTGAGCATCTGGATGATGGTCTGCCGGGTGATGCCATTCAGGAAACGGTCGGCCAGCGGCGTGTGGATCTCGCCGTCCTTGACGAAGAAGATATTGGCGCCGGTCGCCTCGGCCACGTAGCCCTCCCAGTCCATGAACAGCGCGTCCGAGCAGCCCTTGGCCTCGGCGGCGTGCTTGGACATGGTGCAGATCATGTAAAGACCGGCGGCCTTGGCGGCGGTGGGGATGGTTTCGGGGCTGGGACGCTTCCACTTGGCGATATCCAGTTTGGCGCCCTGCCATTTGGCGTCGCCGTAATAGCTGCCCCATTCCCAGGCGGCGACGGCCATGCGGACCGGGTTCCGGCGCGCCGAGACGCCCATGTCGTCCCCCGAGCCGCGCCACATCACCGCGCGGACATAGGCGTCCTTGAAGCCATTGGCGTTGAGGACCTCTTCCTTGGCGCGGTCGATTTCCTCGGCGGTATAGGGCGAGACCATGTCCAGCAGGCGGGCCGATTCGATCAGCCGCAGCGAATGTTCGTGACCCTTGAAGATCTTGCCGCTATAGCAGCGCTCGCCCTCGAACACCGAGCTGGCGTAATGCAGGGCGTGGGTCAGGACATGAACCTGCGCGTCGCGCCAGTCCACCAGCTTGCCATCCATCCAGATCTTGCCGTCACGATCGTCATATGCGCCTGCCATCTTTCCCTCCGGCCGGTAATTTTCGGAATGTTGCGCTGCCATCCCATGTCTGGCAAAGAAAGTTGCGCAACTTGGGGTCACGGCTATCCATTCATGGTTGGAAAGTCAACAAGCCTGACGTAATAATAGCCATGCAACAAGGGGGCGGCATGCAGGAAAAGGTTGGCGTAGCAGCGACGGGGGGCGAAAGCCTGCTGTTTTTGACCGACGATCAGCTTCGCCGCGGGATCGAGGCGATGTTTTTTGCCTATCGCGCCTTCACGGCCGATCCGGACATGATTCTGGCGGATATGGACTATGGCCGCGCCCATCACCGGGCGATCCATTTTGTCCATCGCGAGCCGGGGCTGACGGTGACGGCGCTTCTGGATGTGCTGGGGGTGACCAAGCAGTCGCTGAACCGGGTGCTGCGCACGCTGATTGATGACGGGCTGATCGAAAGCCGCATCGGTCGCCGCGACCGGCGCGAGCGTCAGCTCTACCTGACCGAAAAAGGCTCTGCGCTCGAGCGCCGCCTGTCCGAGACCCAGCGCGCCCGCATGCGCGCCGCCTATCGCGCGGCGGGGCCACAGGCGGTGGCGGGGTTCCGTCAGGTGCTGGAAGCGATGATGGATCGCGACACGCTGCGCCAGTATCGCGCGCTGAAGGACCTGCCGGAAACACCATGACCCAGTCCGACCCGCAGCCCGCGGCCCATATTCTGGTCGTCGACGATGACGAGCGCATCCGCACGCTTCTGCGCCGCTTTCTGATGCGCAACGGCTTTCTGGTCACCGCCGCGCGCGATGCCGGTCATGCCCGGCGATTGCTGGGGGGGCTGGATTTCGACCTGATCGTGCTTGACGTGATGATGCCGGGCGAGGACGGATTTTCCCTGACCCGCGATCTGCGCAAGCGCATGGCGACGCCGATCCTGCTGCTGACCGCCAAGGGCGAAACCGGCGACCGGATCGAGGGCCTGGAAAGCGGCGCCGATGACTACCTGCCGAAACCCTTCGAGCCGCGCGAGCTGCTTTTGCGCATCGCCGCCATCCTGCGCCGGGTTCCGGCGGCCGAGGCACGGGGGCCGAAATTCCTGTTGCTCGGCCATCTGCGCTATGACGCCGACAAGGGTGAGCTGTGGCAGGGCGAAGCGCCGCTGCGCCTGACCGGCACCGAACAGGCGCTGCTCAAGCGTCTGGCCGATACGCCCCGCCAGCCGGTCAGCCGCATCGAGCTGATCGAGGATCTGGGCCGCAACCCCGGCGACGAGATCGGCGAGAACTCGGAACGCGCCATCGACGTGCAGATCACCCGGCTGCGCCGCAAGATCGAGCGCGATCCGAAAGAGCCGCGCTATCTGCAGACCGTGCGCGGCACCGGCTATATGCTCGTCCCCGACTGATCCGCGAAACCGGTTGCGTCCCGCCCGGCCGCACGGATGGCGAATGGATATTTGGATGAAGAAGAAAGCCACCATCCTTTCTTCTTCACTCAAATATCCATGGCGGCGCTGCCGCAGTCCCGAGGCATGAGAAAGGGGCCCGAAGGCCCCTCATGTCATCTCAGGTCAATGCGCCGTGGCAATGCTTGAACTTCTTGCCCGAGCCGCAGGGGCAGGGGTCGTTGCGCGAGGGATTGCCCCAGGTCGTGGGGTCGGTCTCGTCAAAGCCCGCGACGCGGCCAGAGACCTCGCCACCTTCGGCCTCTTCGTGTTCGGGATGCATCTGCGCCTCGGTCGCGGCCTGCTGCTGCTGGTATTCGCGCAGCATCTGTTCGCGCTCGGCATCGGTCAGCGGGCGGATGCGCCCCAGTTGCTGGGTCACGTCGAAACGCAGCCCGTCCAACATGGTCTCGAAGAGCTGGAAGGCCTCGGTCTTGTATTCCGACAACGGGTCGCGCTGCGCATAACCGCGGAAGCCCACGACCGAGCGCAGATGTTCCAGCGTCACCAGATGCTCGCGCCACTTGCTGTCGATCTGTTGCAGCAGGACCTGCTTTTCGATCTGGCGCATGTTCTCGGGGCCGAACTGCTCGGTCTTTTGCGCCATATAGGCCTCGGTCGCCTGCTGGATGCGCTCGCGCACCACGTCCTGGTCGACGCCCTCTTCGGCGGCCCATTCGGCGACGGGCAGGTCCATGTTCAGCCGCTCGATCACCGCGTCATGCAGCCCCTTGGTGTTCCACTGCTCGGCATAGGCGCGGGGCGGCATATGGGTGTCGACCAGATCGTCGATCACCTGCTCGCGCATGTCGGCGGCGATTTCCTCGACCTCTTCGGTATGCATGATTTCCAGACGCTGGCTGAAGATCGCCTTGCGCTGGTCGTTCATCACATCGTCGAATTTCAGCAATTGCTTGCGGATGTCGAAGTTGCGCCCCTCGACCTTGGCCTGGGCACGTTCCAGGGACTTGTTGACCCAGGGGTGAACGATGGCCTCGCCATCCTTCATGCCCAGCGTCGACAGCACCTTGTCCAGACGCTCCGAGCCGAAGATGCGCATCAGGTCGTCTTCCAGCGACAGGAAGAAGAGCGAGCGCCCGGGGTCGCCCTGCCGGCCCGAGCGGCCGCGCAGCTGGTTGTCGATGCGCCGCGATTCGTGGCGTTCGGTGGCCAGAACGAACAGTCCGCCCGCGTCCAGAACCGCCTGCTTTTCGTCGGTATGGCTGGCCTCGATCCGGGCGCGCAGCTCGTCGGGATGGGCGTCGGGATCGGCGGCCAAGGCCTCCATCACCTTCATCTCGACATTGCCGCCAAGCTGGATGTCGGTGCCGCGACCGGCCATGTTGGTGGCGATGGTCACCGCGCCCAGCTTGCCGGCATCGGCGACGATCTGGGCCTCGGCCTCGTGCTGGCGGGCGTTCAGGACGTTATGGGTGATGCCGGCCTCGGTCAGCATCTGCGACAGCATCTCGGATTTCTCGATCGAGGTGGTGCCGACCAGCATCGGCTGGCCCTTGGCATTGGCCTCGCGGATCGCCTCGACCACGGCGGTGTATTTCTCGGCCGCGGTGCGATAGACGCGGTCATGTTCGTCGATGCGCTGGATGGGACGGTTCGTCGGCACCTCGACCA
>JAGPGI010000322.1 GCA_018056045.1 Paracoccus sp. (in: a-proteobacteria) | reverse complement strand
AGGTCTCATCGACCCGCGCCGACAGCATGCGCTGCAACATGGCGGGCGCGATCTTGGCGTCGGTAAAGATATAGACCAGCATCGTCGCCATGTCGGGCGCGATCATGCCCGAGCCCTTGGCGATGCCAACGATATTGATGGTGCCGCCCTCGCCCTGAAAACTGGCAGCCGAGCCCTTGGCAAAGGTGTCGGTGGTCATGATCGCCCGCGCCGCGCCCGGCGCACCGGCCGGATCCAACCTGGCCGCCAGATCGCCGATGATCGCGGTGATGCGCTGCGCGGGCAGCGGCTCTCCGATCACGCCGGTCGAGGACGAAAACACCCGCGCGCGCGGCAGGCCAAGCGCCTTGGCGACGCCGCCGGTGACGCTGTCCACCGCCTCTTGGCCGCCCTTGCCGGTAAAGGCATTGGCATTGCCGGAATTCACGATGATCGCCGCGCCCGCCGACGCATCGGGTTTTCCGTCCAGCTTGGCCTGACAGTCCAGCACGCAGGCCGCCCGCGTCGACGAGCGCGTAAAGGCCCCGGCGATCGCGGTCCCCGGCGCCAGCCGCACCAGCATGACATCGGTGCGGCCCTGATACTTGATCCCGGCAGCGCCCGAGGCAAACTCGGCGCCCTCGATCACCGGCAGGTCGGGAAAGCGCGCCGGCGCCAGTGGCGAGACCAGCTTGGTCGGCTTGGCGGCCTTGATCGCCGCCACCGCGGCCTCGGCGGCCGATCCGGCGCGGCTCTCAAGCCCGGCGGCTGCGTCCTTGACCGAGGCTTTCAGCTTTTTCAGCTTTTTCTTCAGCGCCTTCAGCCGGTCGGCATCAGAGGGTTTCGCCTTCTTGTCGTCGGACTTGGCCATCTTGCTTACTCTCCCAGAATGTCGGTCTTGTTCAGCAGATCGGGGCTGAGGCCTTCGGTCTTTTCGACCTTGGCACCGGCCACACGCTTTTCGATCTCGGCCTGAACCCGGTCACGGCGGACCTGCACGGCCAGTTCGGTCTTGATCTCGTCGAAATTCGGCGGCGTCATTTCGCGCGAGTCGATCAGCTTGATCACATGCCAGCCGAACTGCGTCTCGACCGGCGCCGAGACCTTGCCCTTTTCCAGCGCCTTCACCGCATCGGCAAAGGGGGCGACCATCTGCGCGGCCTGGAACCAGCCCAGATCGCCCTTGTTCGGCCCCGAATTGTCGGTGGATTTCTCGGCCGCCAACTGGCCGAAATCGGCGCCTTCGGCGAGCTGCTTGGCAATGGCATCCGCCTCTTCCTTGGTTTTCACCAGAATATGCGCGGCATTATATTCGATCACCGGCTCGGCGCTGCCGAAGGCCTGATCATAGGCGCTGCGCAACTCGGCCTCGCTGGGCTCGGCGGCGGCGATCTTTTCCAGCACCGAACCGGCCAGATAGGAGCGCCGCTCGATTTCCAGCGCGGCAAGGTCGCGCGGGCTCAGATCCTTGCCGGCGGCCTGCGCCACGGCGGTCTGGCGGATCATCTGGTCCAGCATCAGGTCCCACAGCGCGGTATCGGGCATGTTCTGGGTCGCATCCGGCGCCAGACCCTGCCGCATGGTGATCATCTGGCCCAGCGTGATCTCCTCGCCATTGACGGTGGCGACGACCGTATCCGCTTCCTGCGCGAAGGCCGGAATTGCGACAACATGACCGGCAAGCAGGACCGAGGCGGCAAGAAGCGGTTTCAGCATGGTTTTCCCTTTCATGGGACGGTGCGTCCACGCAGAGGTGAACGCCCGCAAGCGTTGACAGTACGGCATGCGGGGCATACATCCGGCGCAACCGATAATGCGCGCCCGTCGCCGTTTTTCCGGCCCAACTGATAGGGCATGGCGAATGGTGGCGGCAAGTGGGCGGAACGTCCCGCGCACCCCCAGATACGCGATTTTGAAGGCAGATATGCTCGGCATCGGAACTTTGGCACGAAAGGTCTTTGGAACCCCCAATGACCGCAAGGTAAAATCGGTCCGCCCGCTGGTGGCCCAGGTCAATGCGCTGGAGGAGAAATTCCGCGCCCTGTCCGACGCCGATCTGATCGGCAAGACCCGCGAATTGCAGGGCCGGGCGCAATCAGGCGAGGATCTGGACAAGCTTCTGCCAGAAGCTTTCGCCAATTGCCGCGAAGGGGCGCGCCGCGCGCTTGGACTGCGCGCCTTTGACACCCAGCTGATGGGCGGCATCTTCCTGCATCAGGGCAATATCGCCGAGATGAAGACCGGCGAGGGCAAGACGCTGGTCGCGACCTTCCCGGCCTATCTGAACGCGCTGGCGGGCAAGGGCGTCCATATCGTCACCGTCAACGACTATCTGGCCAAGCGCGACGCGCATTGGATGGGCAAGGTCTTTGCGCAGCTGGGCATGACCACCGGCGTCGTCTATCCGTTTCAGGAGGACGCGGAAAAGCGGCAGGCCTACCGCGCCGACGTGACCTATGCGACGAATAACGAGCTGGGCTTCGACTATCTGCGCGACAACATGAAGGGCTCGATCGAGCAGATGACCCAGCGCGGTCATTTCTTCGCCATCGTCGACGAGGTGGACAGCATCCTGATCGACGAGGCGCGCACGCCGCTGATCATCTCGGGGCCGAGCCAGGACCGCAGCGAGCTTTACCGCACGCTGGACGGCTTCATGCCGGAACTGACGCCCGCGCATTACAAGCTGGACGAAAAGGCCCGCAACGCCACCTTTACCGAGGAAGGCAACGAATATCTTGAAAAGCGCCTGCAGGCGGCGGGCGTCCTGCCCGAGGGCCAGACGCTTTACGACCCCGAATCCACCACCATCGTTCATCACGCCAATCAGGCGATGCGCGCCCACAAGCTGTTCAACCGCGACCAGCAATATATCGTGCGCGACGGCGAGGTGGTGCTGATCGACGAATTCACCGGCCGGATGATGAAGGGCCGCCGCCTCTCCGACGGTCTGCATCAGGCCATCGAGGCGAAAGAGGGCGTCGATATCCAGCCCGAAAACGTGACGCTGGCCTCGGTCACCTTCCAGAACTATTTCCGCCTCTATGCGAAGCTGTCGGGCATGACCGGCACCGCCGCGACCGAGGCCGACGAATTCGCCGAGATCTACAAGCTCGGCGTGGTCGAGGTGCCGACGAACCGTCCCATCCAGCGCATCGACGAACATGACCGCGTCTATCGCACCGCGGCCGAGAAATACACCGCCGTGGTCGAGGCGATCCGCGAGGCCAATGCCAAGGGCCAGCCCATGCTGGTCGGCACCACCTCGATCGAGAAATCCGAGATGCTGTCGCAGATGCTGACCGAGGCCGGCATCAAGCACAACGTCCTGAACGCCCGCCAGCACGAGGCCGAGGCGCAGATCGTCGCCGATGCCGGCAAGCTGGGCGCGGTGACCATCGCCACCAACATGGCCGGTCGCGGCACCGACATCCAGCTGGGCGGCAATGTCGAGATGAAGGTGATGGAGGCTCTGGCCGCCGATCCTGACGCCCATCCCGACGAGCTGCGCGCCCGCATCGAGGCCAGCCATACCGACGAAAAGCAGGCGGTTCTGGACGCGGGCGGGCTGTTCGTTCTGGCCACCGAACGCCACGAATCTCGGCGCATCGACAACCAGCTGCGTGGCCGCTCGGGCCGTCAGGGCGACCCCGGGCGCTCGCTCTTCTTCCTGTCGCTGGAAGACGACCTGATGCGGATTTTCGGCTCGGAGCGCTTGGACAAGGTCCTGTCGACGCTGGGCATGAAGGATGGCGAGGCCATCGTCCACCCCTGGGTCAACAAGTCGCTGGAACGCGCCCAGGCCAAGGTCGAGGGGCGCAACTTCGACATCCGCAAGCAGCTCTTGAAATTCGACGATGTCATGAACGACCAGCGCAAGGCGATCTTCAGC
>JAGPGI010000321.1 GCA_018056045.1 Paracoccus sp. (in: a-proteobacteria) | reverse complement strand
CGACCGTCACGGTCATCGAGTTCAGGAAATATTGCAGGAAATCCCCCTGCGCGAGCACGGTCTTGTAGCCGACCAGATCAAAGGTCTCGGCGCTTGGCAGCGCCAGCGGATCGGCAAAGATCGCGCGCCGGTTCTTGAAGCTGTTGACCACGATCACAAAGACCGGAAACAGCGCGATCAGCGTATAGGCCAGCAGCACGGCATGCGCGGCAATGCTGCGCGGGGCGGAATGGCGGGCAATGCTCATCGTCCCCTCCCCTCAGAACTGATAGCGGCGCAGCCGCGTCTGGATGGCAAACAGATAGAAACAGACGCCCAACAGGATGATCCCGAACATCGCGGTGGCGATGGTGGCGCCCATATGCGGATCGCCGATCTGCAACTGAAAGCCAAAGAACGTGCGATAAAGGAACGTCCCCAGAATATCGGTCGCGAAATCCGGCCCGGCCAGCGCGCCTTGCGTCACATAGATCAGGTCAAAGGCGTTGAAATTCCCGACAAATGTCAGGATCGAGATGATGCCGATGGCGGGCAGGATCAGGGGCAGCTTGATCTTCCAGAACTGCGCCCAGCCGGTGACGCCGTCCATTTCCGCCGCCTCGATCACCTCGTCGGGAATGGACAGCATGGCGGCATAGATCAGCATCATCGGGATGCCCACGAACTGCCAGACCGAGATCAGCGCCAGCGTGGTCAGCGCATATTCCTCCTTGCCCAACCAGGGCGCGAACAGCGATTTCAGCCCGACCGCATCCAGCATGCCCGGCGCAATCCCCCAGATCGGCGACAGGATCAGCTTCCAGACAAAGCCCACGATCACGAAAGACAGAATCGTCGGGATGAAAATCGCGGTCCGGTAGAACGCCGCCCCCCGCAGACGCGGCGAGGACAGCAACGCCGCCAGCATCACCCCGATGGGGTTCTGGACCAGCATATGAACGACAAAGAACCAGGCATTGTTGCCCAGCGCATTCCAGAAGGCATCGCTCCAGCGCGGATCGCCAAACAGCGTGGCAAAGTTCCGCATCCCCACAAAGACCCGATTGCCCTGTTCCAGATTGAACAGCGACAGGTTCAGCGTCCCGAACAGCGGCACGATCATGATGGCGGTATAGACCAGCACTGCAGGTGCAAGAAACACCGCGATATGCCAGCGAATCTGCTTTCGCTGCGCCATGACGCCTCCCTCATTCTTCCATGGGAAAATATCCTCGGGGGGTGCGGGGGGCGGAAAGCCCCCCGCCATCGCCGGGCCGTCAGGCCCGGCAAAAGATCACTTCTGCGGTTCGTACCAGCTCGCCAGACCTTCCTGCAGACGCGCACCGGCGGCCTCGGGCGTCTCGGTGCCCTTGATGACATTGGCGCTGGCATTCCAGGTCTCGTTCTCAAGGTTCGGCGTCCCGCGCGACAGGATCTGGTAGGTCGAACGGATCGTCGGCTCACATGTCTCGCGCCAGCTCACGAATTCCTTGGCCAGCGGGTCCTGCATCTCGACCGCAGCCGAGTTCAAAGAGAAGAATCCCGGCAGGGCATTGGCGTAAAGCGTGGCGAATTCCGACGAGCCGACCCATTCCAGGAACTTCTTCGCCTCTTCGGGATGCTTCGTGGCAGAATTCATCCCCATGGCGATGTCGGTATGGTCGCTGATATAGCATTTGTCGCCATCGGCCGGGACCGGCGGCGGAAACGCCCCCATCTCGAAGGCGCCGCCGATCTGCGGGCCGAACACGCCGATCTCCCAGGACCCGGTTGGATAGATCGCGGCGCGGCCCAGCGTGAACAGGTTCTGGCTGTCGGGATAGGTCTGCGCCTCGAACCCGTCGCCCAGATAATCCTTCCATTTGGCCAGCTGACGGAAGGGCGCGACCCAGGGCTCATCGGTCAGCTTTTGGGTGCCGGCGATCAGCGCCTTGCGGCCCTCTTCGCCCTTCCAATAGTTCGGGCCGATATTCTGGTAACCCATGGTCGCGGCTTCCCATTGGTCATTGGTGCCCATCGCCATCGGGATATAGGTGCCGTCGGCCTTGATCTTCTCCAGCGCGGCAAAGAACTCGGCCTCGGTCTTGGGCGGCGTCAGGCCCAGCTCGTCAAAGATCGCGCGGTTATAGATGAAACCGTGGATGACCGAGGCCATCGGCACGCAGAAGGTCTTGGCCGCGTCATCCGTCTGCCAGGCCGATTTCGCCACATCCGAGAAGTTGGCCATCGCCGCCATGTCGCTCAGATCGGCCAGCTTGCCCTTGTTGAACAGCTCAAGCGAGGCGTCAAAGGGCCGGCAGGTGACCAGATCGCCCGCCGATCCCGCATCCAGCTTGGAGTTCAGCACCGCATTGTATTCCGCCGGAGCCGAGGGCGCGAAGACCACCTTGATGCCGGGATTTGCGGCCTCGAATGCCGGGATGATCTTTTCCTGCCAGATCGCCAGATCGTCGTTGCGCCAGCTTTCGATGGTCAGGGTGACATCCTCGGCCCATGCCGCCCCGGAGAGCAGCGTGCTGGCCAGCAACGCGTATCGGATGGTCTTGGTCATGGTCTTCTCCCTGTATGGGTTTCTCACGAACCCGCTTGATGAAATCCTTGCAGAAGCGGCGCCAGATGGCCGCCATTCTGCGAAAGCGCCGCCGTCGCTGCCTCGGGGGTCATGCCCCGCGCCACCAGAACCGCCGGCTTGACCGCACCCGCCACGCGCGCCAACGCCGCCTCGGCCGCGTCGCGGGGCATATCGGCCACCGCCGCGACGATGCGCGCGGCGCGGTCGACCAGCTTGATATTGTCGGCCACCAGATTGACCATATAGCCGTCATGAATATGGCCCAGCCGCGTCGCCGCCAGAACCGAGACCATGTTCAGCGCCGCCTTCTGCGCCGTCGCCGCCCCCATCCGGGTCGAGCCGGCAATCACCTCGGGCCCGGTCTCGATCAGCACCGGGATATCGGCCAGTCCCAGCAGCGCCGCGCCGGGGACATTGGCAAAGCCCGCCACGGTCACGCCCCGCGCCCGCGCCGCCTCAGCGATGGCCAGTGCATAGGGCGTCCGCCCCGAGGCTGACAGAACCAAAAGCGTGTCGCCCGCCGCCATCCCCGCGCAGTCCAGATCGGCCAAGGCCAACGCCGGATCGTCCTCGACGCTGCCCTTCATGTGCAAAAGCGCATCGGCCCCGCCGGCGAACATCATCGGCGTGCGTTCGGGCGCGATGCCGAAGGTGCCGGCCAGTTCCAGACAATCCGCCAGCGCCATCAACCCCGAGGACCCCGCCCCGGCATAGCCCAGCTTGCCCCCCGCCCGCAGCGAGGCGGCGGCAGCATCGGCCACCCGCTCCAGCGCCGGAATCGCCGGCGTGAGCGCCTTCAGCGCGCCGATCTGCGCCGCCAGCAGGATCGACAACGCATCCTTGCCGCCAAGGGTATGAAACCCCTCGGCTCCGGGATGGCGTCCCTCGGTGCTGGATTCGGTCATGTGATTCCTCCTGTTCAACGTATGATGCCAAAGGAATACCAATTGTAAAGACATTTCTTGAATTGGCGTATTTCAAGTCATTTTTGCTGGAAATACGAATGAGACTTCCCTTTTGGTATTCTTTTGGTATCGTGCAAGCAAAAGGGGGCATCATGACGCTTTTTCTGGCTGTTGACGGTGGGGGCACGGGATGCCGGGCGGCGCTGGCCGATGCGCAGGGGCGCATTCTGGGTCAGGGCGCGGCCGGACCCGCCAATATCTCGATCGAGACGGAAAGCGCCTGCACCAATATCCTGAGCGCCGCCCGTGCCGCGCTCGATGCCGCCGGCCAGGGCCATCTGGACGATCTGGACGCCGTGCTGGGGCTGGCGGGGGCCAATGTCAGCGCCTCGGCGCGGCGCCTGCAGGCGATGCTGCCCTTTCGCCGCACGCGCAT
>JAGPGI010000320.1 GCA_018056045.1 Paracoccus sp. (in: a-proteobacteria) | reverse complement strand
TGTCATCATCGCCCAGCATATGCACGGCGCCGGCCTCGAATTCGGCCAGCATGGTGACGTTCTCGCGCCATGCCTGGCTTTCGATACCGCCATAGAAGGTGCTGGTGATCGATTTCACATCGCCGCCGAGGCCGGCGAAATCCTGCGTGAAGTTGAAGCGATAGCTGGTCAGCGGATCCAGCCCGGTGATGCGGCTGTCATAGCGATAGGTATAACCCACCGCCGAGGTGAAATAGCCGCCCTGCTCGTTATAGAGGATCGGCGACGAACCCTGCTCGCGCCCGTCATCGGGGTCGATGCCGATGGGATCGACGTCCCACAGCGTGTCCTTGCTGAGCTTGTAGCGCAGCTCGAGCCGGCCGTTTTCCGACACCGGGAATTCGATCCCGGTCAGCAGGCCGACGGTCCGGGTGTTATACTCCGAGTTCAGCCGGTCGGTGGTGTTGTACCAGAGCTGGAACCGCGCCTTGAGATCGCGGCCAAGGAAATAGGGCTCGACAAAGGTCAGGCCCGAGGATTGCGTGCCCGAGCCGGTGGCAAAGGACACGTCCACCTCCTGGCCACGGCCGAGGAAGTTCTTTTCCGACAGCGACATGTTGAAGCCGACGCCGGTCGCGACACCGTAGCTGGCGCCGAAATTCAGGCTGCCGGTGGGCTGTTCCTCGACGTTGACATCGACGATGACGCGCTCGGGCGAGGAGCCCTGACGGCTTTCCGCCTGCACATCCGAGAAATATCCCAGCGCACGCAGCCGCTCGGCCGAGTTGCGGATTTCGCGCGGGTTGAAGGGGTCGCCCTCGACGGTGGCGAACTGGCGACGGATCACCTCGTCCAGCGTGGTGGTGTTGCCCTCAATGTCGATGCGCTCGACAAAGACGCGCTGGCCGCGGGTCAGGGCGAATGTCAGGTCCAGCGTCTGGCTGCGTTCGTTGCGGGTGATGCGCGGCTCGATATTGACGAAGTTCAGGCCCTTGCGCAGCGCCAGCGCCTCCATCCGGCGGATGGTGGTGTCGATATGCGTCGGGTTATAGACGTCGCCCTTTTTCACCCGGTTCTGGGCGGCGAATTCGGCGGCATCGACGCCGGTGATCTCGCTTACCGTGTCGATATTGCCGAATGTATAGCGCGGGCCTTCCTGGATCTGGAAGGTGATGTAGAAGGCGTCGCGTTCGCGCGCCACTTCCGGCGCCACCGCCTGCACCTTGAAATCGGCATAACCGCGCGAGCGGTAGAAATCGGTCAGCAGCTTTTCATCGACCGGCAGGCGCTCGGGCGCGAAGGTGTCGCGCTTGATGAAGGTGCGCAGGATGCCGGCCTGCTTGGTTTCCAGCACGTTGCGCAGTTTCTTGTCCGAGAATGCGCGGTTGCCGACAAAGCCGATGCGCTCGATCTCGGTCACGTCGCCCTCGAAGACCTCGAAGACCAGATCGACGCGGTTGTCGCTGCGGCGGATGATCGAGGGATCGACACGGGCCGCCAGCCGCCCCTCGGAGGCATAGACCTGGCTGATCGCGGCGGCATCGGCCTCGGCCTGGGCGGGCGAATAGACGCGGCGCGACTTCGACTTGACGATCTCGGCCAGGTTCTCGTCCTTGAGGCGCTTGTTGCCTTCAAAGCTGATGACGTTGATCGTCGGATATTCGGCGATCCTGACCACGAGCGTCCCGCCCGAGGGCACCAGCTCGACCTTTTCGAACAGGCCGGAATTCTGCAGCCGCTGCATGGCGTCGTTCAGATCGCCCGCCGAGACGTCCTGACCGCGCGGCAGGTCCAGATAGGACAGGATCGTCTGCGGCTCGATCCGCTGATTGCCCTCGATCTTCACATTGCTGAACACATAGGCCGAGGCAGGGGTTGCCATCATGCCGACCGGGGCCGCCACGGCCAAGGCCGAGATAAGCGCCAGCGCGCCCTTGCCAAGTTTCCTGTCCATCATCGCCGCCCCTCGCGCGTCATTCGTTAACCCGGCCGGTTTTTCCGGTCCGATTTGCCCTGATGGATAGCCCGAAGCGGGCCATACTGTCAAAAGGCAACGCCCTGTCAGGGGCAGAAAATGTCGTTGGTGAGTCCGAATATCATCAATGACAACACCGCCGCCATGCCAAGCGCCGACAGAATATCCACGACGCGCGGCGAGGGCGGGCGCCGGGTGATCGCCTCATAGAGGTAGAACATCAGATGCCCGCCATCCAGAACCGGCACCGGCAGCAGGTTCAGAAAACCGATGGCCGCCGACAGGACCGCGATCCACCAGATGAAGTTCTGCCCCCCCGCCGAGGCCGCCTGCCCCGTGGTCTCGGCAATCGAGATCGCCCCGCCCAGATTGCAACTGCCGATCTGGCCGGTGATCATTGCCCAGAGCCCCGACACCGAGGACGCGATGATGTCCCAGGTGCGCTGGACGCCGGTCTGCAAGGCCTCGATCGGGCCGGTGGCGCGGGTCGCGGGCTCGAAATAGGTGCCGCCGCCATTGACGCCGATCAGCCAGCGCTTTTCGTAGCCGGTCTCGGTGGGCAGGTCCTGTTCGCGCGCCGCGAGCGCGTAATCGGCGATGCCCACCCCCTCGCGCCAGACCGACAGCAGGACCGGGCGCCCTTCGGCGGCGGCAACGGCCGTGCGCAACTGGTCAAAGCGCGAAACCGGCTGGCCGTCGATCGCCAGGATCACGTCGCCCGGTTGCAGGCCGGCGCTGGCCGCCGGGCTGCGCGGCGCGATGCCGGTGATCAGCGGCGGGATCGGGTTCGGGCCGGGAACGGTGATTTCCGAGCCCTCGCGGATCACCGTCCAGTCATGGCTTTCGCGCGGCGCAAGCTTGTCCGCGACGCGGCCCAGATCCGCCCATTTGGCGATGGGCTCGCCGTCCAGCGCCACGATGCGGTCGCCGGGCTGCAACTCCATGGTGACGCCCGGCGGCGTCGCGTGCAGACGGCCCACCTGCACCTGATCGACTGGCATGCCCTGCCAGATCGCCATGCCGGCAAAGACGAGAATCGACAGGATGAAATTGAAGACAGGCCCCGCCGAGACGGTCGCGAAGCGCGCCCAAAGCGGCGCGCCGCCAAGGCTGTGGCGGGCCTGATCCGGCTCGACCGTTTCGCCCGAGCCGGCGCTGGCAGCATTGCTGTCGCCCAGAAAACGCACATAGCCGCCCAACGGGATCGCCGCGACCTGCCACAGCGTGCCGCGCCGGTCCCGGCGCGAGAACAACCTTGGCCCGAAGCCCAGCGAAAACACTTCGGCCTTGATCCCCGACCAGCGGCCGACGATGTAATGGCCGTATTCATGCACGGCGACGATGATCGACAGCGCCACCACAAAGGCCGCCGCCGTCCACAGAAAACCGCCCAAGCCGTCCAGAAGCGCGCTCATGCCGCCGTTCCCTGCCATTCTGCCGCCGCGCGACGGGCAAAGCCGTCCCAATGCAGCACCTCGCCCAGATCGGCCGGGCTGCGTGCAAAGCCCGCCTGATTGGCGGCGCGGTCCAGCGCATGTTCGACCGCCGGGGCCATGTCGGTGAAGCGGATCCGCCCAGCGATGAAATCATCCAGCGCCTGTTCCTTGGCGGCATTCAGCACCGCCCCCGCCGCGCCGCCGGCCGCGATCACCTCGCGCGCAAGGCGCAGCGCAGGCCAGCGCGCCTCGTCGGGCCGGGCGAATGTCAGGCTGCCAAGCGCCGCCAGATCCAGCGCCGGCACCGGCAGCGCCGCGCGTTCGGGCCAGTTCAGAGCATAGCCGATGGCATGGCGCATGTCGGGCGCCCCCAGATGCGCGATACTGCCACCGTCGCGATGCGTGACCATGGCGTGGATGATGGATTGCGGATGCACCAGCACCCGCAGACGGTCATTCTCGAGGCCAAAAAACTCATGCGCCTCGATGACTTCCAGCGCCTTGTTGAACA